>QKAV01000126.1 GCA_003247185.1 Crocinitomicaceae bacterium | reverse complement strand
AAAAATGTTTGACAATTGAAATTAACAGGTACAAAATTACAATTAAAGGCAATGCGAGTACTTTGAAAACAAATATTAATCCGATACTTATCAACAGAAATATAAATCTGACCTCATTTCCGGACCAGCCTAATGATTTGAACTTTAAGGAAAACAATTTAATCTCTGAAATAAGCAGAAGTGAGAAAACCACGCAGGATGCCGCCATAAAATATTGGTTCAACATTAATTCCCGAACGCCACTCATACTTTGCGGCAAGGTGTTATGATAGATCATTATCAAAGGGAACCCCATAAAAAACAGTGCATTTGCAGGAGTAGGCAGACCAATAAACGAATCCGATTGTCGGGTATCTATATTGAATTTCCCGAGTCTCAGCATTGAAAAGAACGGAATAGTTAATGCCACAAAGGGCACGAAATCATTTATTTCACCGGACAATAAAAGCCAGATGTGCTCCATAAAGCTGTATGCTATATCCTCCGAAAACGGTTGTTCGGCATACCATTCCACATCTGTCATCATCATTATCATCATGATAAATCCGGGAGCAACACCAAACGTTACGACGTCGGCCAGAGAATCCAGTTGTTTCCCCAGATCACTCTGGATTTTTAACAAACGTGCCGTCATGCCATCAAAAAAATCGAAGAGCATGCCCACAAGCACAAAAACCACAGAGAGATCAAGTCGTCCGGCCGCTGCACAAACTACCGAGAGAAAACCGGAAAGTAAATTGAAACCTGTCAACATATTGGGCAGGTTAAGCACAGATGGAGGACGATGATTATTTTTTTCTTCTTTCAAACTATTGGCTTATTTTTACGTTATTAATTATGAGCCACAATTTTGAAACAAAGAACACAATTTTTATTCAAAAACGGTGTTAATGAGGAAGAATTCTAGTGTAATGCAAAACAATATTCTAAACTACACACTGCTTTTTACAAGCGTAGTAACATCATTTTTCTTCTCGTTCTCACAAGACAACGGTTCCGTTGCTCCAAAATATTCCAATGAGTTTTTGGCAATCGGAGTCGGTGCCGACGCTTTGGGGAATGGAAATGCCTTTGTAGCACAGACTGACGGTGCCAGTAGCGGCTACTGGAATCCTGCCGGTCTTGTAAACGTGAACAAGTGGCTGGAAATAAGCTTGATGCACTCCGAGTATTTTGCTGGAATTGCAAAATATGATTATTTGGGACTGGCACACACAATCAATGATAATAGCGCTGTCGCTCTAACTGCCATTCGCTTTGGCGTGGATGACATACCCAATACAACACAGTTAATCGACAACAACGGTAATATCGATTATGACAAGGTAACTACGTTTACTGCAGCAGACTATGCCTTTTTATTCTCTTACGCACACAAACTGGACAAGATAAAAGGACTTTCTTTTGGAGGTAACTTTAAGATTATCCATCGGAAAGTAGGAGATTTTGCAAAATCATGGGGCTTTGGCCTGGATGCAGGTTTGCAATATAAGACGGAAAAAAACTGGAAGTTCGGGGCGATGTTGCGTGACGTTACTTCCACCTTTAACGCCTGGATTTTTACACTGGACTCTGAAACGCAGGAGGTTTTCATTAATACCGGGAACTCACTGCCGCAAAACGGACTGGAATTGACTCTTCCCCGTCTGATTCTGGGAGGGTATAAAAAAATTGAATTTGGTAAATCAGGGCTCTATGGTGCAGGAGAGCTGGATGTAGACATTACAACTGACGGTAGACGTAACACGTTGATCAGTTCGGCGGTTTCAGTTGATCCTCATCTTGGAATTTCCTTTGGGTTTAAAAATTATGTCACTGTAAGAGCAGGACTATCCAATTTTCAATACGTTAAGAATTTTGACGATTCCGAGAAATTGAATTTCCAACCAAATATTGGTATCGGGTTGAATTTTAAAAGTTTTTACCTCGATTATGCATTCACAGATATTGGTGATGCATCCGTTGCCCTATATTCCAACGTCATATCTTTAAGATTGAAATTGAATAAACCGGAAAACGCGGAACGTAAAGAATAAAATCTATGAAACGATATCTACTTATTCTACTGCTATTATTTCCTCTTGTTTCGAATGCCCAGACATTCGGAAATGAATGGACTAATTATACGCAGTAGTATTATCGTTTAAAAATTGTAAACACCGGCCTGCAACGCATCAATCAGGAAGCACTTGTATCTGCAGGGATCCCGGTAAGCACTTTCTCTTCGGCTAATGTTCAATTATTCGGTCGCGAAAAGGAAATTCCCTTATATATCAATGATGGCGGAGACAACTCGCTTGACCCAGGCGATTACATTTTGTTTTATGCAAAGGCCAACGATGGCTGGATTGATTCACTTCTGTACACTGATCCCACAACAATTGCGAATCCTGCATATAGCTTATACAATGATACTATAAACTATTTTTTCTCCTGGAATAGCTCCGTTTCCAACCTGAGATATAGTGCTGAGTCCGACATTAATTTTGCAGCATACCCTTCTACTTCGCCTTACATAAATTACCTAGTAGAAAAGAATGATCACAGCCAGTATCAGGACGGTGTGAAAAACTCGTTGGTATCCGGATCTTTTTACTCAGCCGGTAAAGGATGGTCTGCGAACAGGGTTAATGGTGCCAATACTTACACCGCGGGATTATCACTCAATACGCCTTATCCGTATACGGGATCAGGGGCTCCTCAGGCAAAATTTCAGGGTTTATCCGTTTCTGCATCCGATGCAAATTATACCGGGACAGGAAACCATCATTTACAGTGGACACTGGGAAGCTCACAAACCCTTCTTTTAGACAGCATTTTTAAAGGCTACAAGCAGATCGATTGTACGGCAGATATTTCTCCAGCTTTATTATCAAACGGTAGCACTCCCATCCAGTGGAAAATAATTGGAGATCAGGGAGCCGCTACGGATTATCAGGCCTACAATTATTATTCTATTGATTATCCCAGAGTTCCGAACTTTGGAGGCGCTTCTCAATTTCATTTCAGAATTAAAAATGATGCTCAGGGTAAAATTCATCTGGATGCGTCAAATGTAGGAGCGGGAACACGCATCCTCTTCGTTGAAGGTGATCAACCCCGAATGGTACCGTTTGTGGACAATGCCGGATTGGTTTCCGCACTGATTCCAAACAGCTCAAATGGAGTGGAACAAACAGTGCACTTTCAGACTCTGGAGACAGCCCAGTTGATTGATCAGCTTATTCCTGTAAACGGGACCGGAAACTTCGTGAATTACCTGAACAATATGGATGGCCTTGACAGCCTGCTCATCATGGTCTATCACAAATCACTTGAAGTTGCAACAAATAACTACGTTACATACAGAAGAAGCATTCCGGGTGGTAGTTACAAGGTAATTAAAGCAGATGTAGAGGATTTGTACTGGCAGTTTGGAGGAGGAATTGAGAAACACATTCTTGGAATCAGACGATTTGTGGATTATATCTATACCACAAGCAGTGTAAAACCCGTCGGTTTATTCCTTATCGGAAAGGGGATTCGTGAAGCAGATTATAACAGTGTAACTTCAGACGGACCTGGTACCAGAAATGACCCTTCGCGTTTCCAGCAATCATTGATACCTTCCTTTGGACAACCATCCAGTGATATTGGTATTACTGCCGGTTTGACTCCGGCGTATCAATGGGCACCGATAGTGCCTACCGGTAGAATTTCTGCCAGAACGAATAGTGAATTGCAGGATTATTTGAACAAAGTAATCAGCTACGAGACACAGCAAAACCCTTATGACGTCTATAACAGTCCGAATAAAGACTGGCAGAAGCAGATTATCCATTTTGCCGGAGGATCATCCATTAATGAATCTGCGGCCTTCCAGAGTTATCTGGGCGGCATGAAAACAAAGATTGAAGCTGATTTGTTCGGCGGAAATGTCACAGACGTAGTTAATGTATCCAGTGATCCGTTAAACCCGACCTCTCTTACGGATGTTACGGATCGCATTGCAGATGGCGTAAGTCTGATGACCTATTTTGGTCACGCGTCCCCAACAAACAGTGGATTTGAAATCAACCTGGATGAAGCTTCTAACTGGGGAAATACAGGTAAATACCCCTTAATGCTCGTAAACTCATGCTACAATGGTAACATTTTCCAGTTGGGTAACTCGAAGTCCGAGGAATTTGTTCAGGTAGCTGACCTGGGAGCGATAGGATACATTGCCTCCGTTTCAGTTGGAGTAGATGTCTACCTGAATATCTACTCGCAAAAACTGTATGAGCACATTTCAAAATTGAGTTATAGCTCTAACATCGGAAGTAGTATTCGTTCCACAATTCAGGATTTGGAAACGCAATTTGCAGCCAACAATCTGTACATGGAGGCCACCTGTCAGCAAATGGCGCTGAACGGAGACCCTATGGTGAAGCCTAACTGGCATGAAAGACCTGAAATCGAACTATTACCTGAATACGTTACTTTTTCTCCTACGGAATTTAACTTATCGGTGGACAGTATTACGATGAATGTCATGCTGAAAAACCTTGGACGTTCTATTACAGACACCTTTAACCTTGAAGTCACCCGTGCGTTTCCAGGAGGAATAGGAGATTCCATCTACACATTCCGTGTGGCAGGACTGGATTACACCAAAACTGTTAGCTTCAAAATGCCTTTACAAGCCAACATTGCCGTTGGGATCAATCAATTTACGGTAAGGGCTGATCTGCCGTCTTTTATTGATGAACAATATGATGAAGTAGGAAATAACCAGATCGTCAAAAACCTGATTATTGATATTGACGGAATCGTTCCGGTTGTTCCGTATGAATTTGCCGTGGTTCCAATAGATAGCGTTACGGTAAAAGCTTCTACCATAAACCCTGTAGCGGACTTTAACACGTACCGGTTTGAACTGGATACAACCGATCTTTTCGATAGCCCGCTGCACCGATACGCTGTCGTTTCCGGACTTGGAGGAGTGAAAGAAATCAACCCTTCGCAATGGATCAATGTTAATTCAGGGCTTTCAGATCCTTTGCAATGCGTTGATAGCATGGTCTATTTCTGGCGCGTTGCTGTAGATTCTACAGTTCCGCAATGGAGAGAAAGCTCCTTCCAGTATATTGTTGGAAAGGAAGGCTGGGGACAAGATCATTTCTTCCAATTCAAGAAGAATACCTTTAATGCGGTTGTTTACGACCGCCCGACCAGAGAAAGACAGTTCGGGCCAAATAACAAGGAACTGATCTGTTACAATATGGATTACAGTTCGCCTTACATTCGTTATGAAATTGATAACGAAATGCAGGAGTATGCCTTCTGTACCTATACGCCATCGATCCATGTGGCAGTTATCGATCCTTTGACACTTAGTCCATGGGCTACAAATTGTAACGGTGAAAATCCGGGTAATAGTTTTGGAAATGCAAATGACAACTGTGCATGTCGCCCACGACCGGAGAAGTATTTTATATATCGCCAGACTTCGACTGCTCAACTGCAGGCATTCAAAGATTTTATTGAAAATGATGTACCTAACGGATACTACATTTTGATCTACACCCCGATCTCCACGCAATTTGGAGACTGGGATACGTATCTGCCTAACGTCTACGATGTATTCACGAATCTGGGAACATCCATCATTCAACCCGGGCATTCAGATGAACCCTTTATCTTCTTCTGTAAAAAAGGCGATCCTTCCACTGTAGTCGAAACCTTTTCAAACGGAATGAGTGATTTCACACTTACAGCAACGCTTCAAGGGGCAGACTACATCGGAAGTGAGGTTTCAACATTGATCGGGCCGGCAGCCAATTGGGGAAATGTCTACTGGAAACAGGATCCTTTGGAGGCTGCACCAAACGACAGTACAGTACTACGTATTCACGCCTACGATATCTCAGGAGCATTGCAGACAACAATAGATACTTTGTTTACTGCAAATGACTCTATAGTTGACCTTAATAATATTATCGATGCACAAGTGCTCCCATACTTGAAGCTGGAAGCATTTTATGTAGACTCGATCACCAATACACCTGCCCAGGTTGATCGCTGGCATGTTCTTTACGAACCATTGCCGGAAGCAGCTATAGACGGTTCAACGGCCTATACCTGGAGCTTACCTACTGATACTTTGGAGGAAGGACAAACTGTAGATTTTGCAGTAGACATAAGGAATATCTTTACGATTGACATGGACTCACTACTCGTTTCATATTGGGTAGAGGATGCCAATCAATTGATTCACCCGATTGCCTACCCAAGACAAGATTCCTTAAAAGTAGGTCAGACATTGCGTGACACGATAACCGTACCTACGGTAGGACTCAGCGGACTCAATTCGCTTTGGGTTGAAGTCAATCCGTACATTTCAGGAAGTACTTATATTACCGATCAGCCGGAACAGCAGCACTTCAATAATGTGCTTCAGATTCCTTTTTATGTGCGGGAGGACGATCGTAATCCAATCCTTGATGTTACGTTTAACGGACAACATATTCTGAATGGTGATATTATTGATCCGAGTAGTGAGATTCTGATCACCTTAAAAGATGACAATCCATATCTTATTATGGACAATGTTGCCGACACGGCTTTGTTCGGAATCTATCTTACTGACCCAAGTGGTGCTCAAAAGAAAATTCCATTTATTGATGGCAATGGAAATACAATCATGCAGTGGATTCCTGCAGAACCTCAATATAAACGCTTTAAAATCGTTTGGCCAACAGAGTTTGTACAGGATGGTACGTACACCCTATTCGTACAGGGTACAGACAAGAGCGGTAATTTATCAGGGGATCTGGAATACAGGGTTACATTTGAGATCATTCATGCTTCCACAATTACGAACATGATGAATTACCCGAATCCGTTCTCAACAAGCACTCATTTCGTGTTTACATTGACCGGATCTGAAAAACCGGATGAAATCATCATCCAGATTATGACAGTAAGCGGACGCGTGGTGCGTGAGATTACGGAAGATCAGCTTGGTCCGATACAAATAGGACGAAATATAACGGAGTATGCATGGGATGGAAAAGATGAATTCGGAGACCCGCTTGCGAATGGAGTTTATCTATATACCGTAAAAGCCATGATCAATGGTGAAGACATTGAACACCGGGACAGTGGCGCCGATCAGTATTTCAAGAAGAATTTCGGTAAGATGTATCTGATGCGATAAGGATCAGAAGAAACGACAGGAAAAAATCGCCGTATCGTCAACCAGATCAAGAGGTCCTTTCCATTCGTCCAGTTTTGAAAAGATCAAACTGTTCATATCATCCATATTTAACGGATAATAACTATTTACCAGTTTGATCAAACGTTCTGTTCCAAAGAATTCCTCTTTCTCATTTTCCAGTTCCACTACTCCATCCGTGTACAGAACAAGTGTTGTATTCGGTCCCAATGTTTTATGCCCGATGTTCAGGAATGGAATTTCATCCAGCATCCCCAATCCGATACAACCTGCATCCAACGGCTCCACTTCCTTCCCATTTGTAATAAACGGATGATTATGCCCTGCATTTACATAATATAATTCTCTTGTAGCGGCGTTATAATGCGCAACGAAAAAGGTGATAAATTTCTCCCCTTTTGCTGAACTCAGAACCATTTTGTTTAGTTCCAGGATCATCTTTTCCATATCAAAGGCCTGATAATGGAACAACGTCCGGATGGTAGCCTGAAAATTGGCCATTAACATTGCCGCAGATATTCCCTTACCGGATACATCTGCAATACAAATAATGTACTCGTCTTCACCTATCGGAATAAAATCGTAATAGTCTCCTCCAACCTCATGGCGCGATTTATATTTGGCCGAAATATCCATTTTTTTATTTGTAGGAAGATCCTGAGGGAAAAGCATTTTCTGCATTGCAGAAGCCACTTCAAGATCCTTCCTGAATCTTTCCTGAACAATAGCCTGACGCGTCATTCGCTGATTTTCTATCGCTACAACGATAATATTTGTGAGCGTCTGCACGAAGCTAAAATGCTGCTGATGCAACTCCGCTGAAAAATTCTGAACCTGTAGTAATAAATAGGCGAGCGGCTGACCTTTATGATAGACCGGTATTACGACATCAAATTCATTCAGTATTGCGGAATGCGAAGATTCTATTTCAGTAATCTCCCGGAAGCGGAACAAATGCTCCAAAAATGATTCATCCGATACTTTACCGCGATAACCGATCCTCAACAGACAGTTCCAGTCTTCCTGTTTGTTAAACAGAACGAATTTATCGTACCCCAATTGCTCCTTTAAAATGAATTCGAATAATCTCGTCAACTGTCCAACATCTTTATTGGAATTAATGGCAGTAGTCACCTCAAGAAGGGAATTCAATTTGAATTCCTTCGCAAGGATCTGTCCTTCCAGATGATGTTGTAAGTTGGTATCCATTCCTACAATTGCTCTAATATTGACGGCAGTTTTCTCAATGCTGCCATTTCTCTGAATTTCATTTTCACTTCGCCAGCAGGGCTTCCAAAATACGTTTTCCCTCCTGCCAGGCTCTTTGCTATTCCGGATTGAGCTAATACAATAGCTCCTTCTCCAATTACGATGTCACTTGCACAACCAACCTGTCCCCAAAGTGTCACCTTATCTTCAACAACCACGCATCCGGCAAGTCCAACATTAGCTGCAAGAAGACAGTGTTTACCGATAATGGTATCATGCCCGACATGTACCTGATTATCGATCTTGGTTCCTGTACCAATTCTGGTATCAGCACTCACTCCTGCATCAATGGTACACAAAGCACCTATTTCTACATTATCCTCCAGAACCACACTTCCGCAGGTATGCATCCGATCAAAACCATCCGGCTTTTTCTTATAATAAAAAGCGTAATGGCCTAAGACCGAATTCGGACCTACACTACAGTTTTTTCCCATAATTGTCCGATCACCAATCACCGCCCCGGGATAGATTATACAATCCTCTCCGATAACAACATCATTGCCTATAATCGCTCCGGGATAAATTATCGCCGAAGGTGAAATAATTGTATTCTCTCCAATCGTATTCGTTAAATGTTTTAACGGAATAAAATGACGTGTCAATTTGTTAAAGTCATCAAAAGGAGCAGGAGAAATAATCAATGCCTTACCTTCCGGACATTCCACTTCCTTATCTATCAGTATGGTCGTCGCATTCGAGTTCAATGCTTTATCATAGTACTTCGGATGGTCAACAAAAACCAAATCTCCCGGTACTACGCGGTGTATTTCATTGATTCCGGATACAACATGATCTTCTGAGCCGACAAATGGCCGGTCAATAATTGCGGCTAATTCCTTAATAGTTAAAGGATGTGGGAATACCATACAGTTTTCTTGTAAAGTTACATCGTTGTATGTGGCTTTTGAAGGGCAATAAACAAGACTTATCATCCCGCAGTTGTTAATTGCCTGATCATTTGAACCGATTTTGATGTTGCTTGTATCATAATGCAAACAATAATTTATGAAAACAGTACTTTCAATTATTCTATCATCCTTCGTGCTAGGATCCTTTGCTCAGACTAAGCTGATCGCACATAAACGACACGGAGGCACATCTGCAAATTTCAAAAATGAATGGTTCATTGACCCTTCCAATTTTGGGATGGCTCCTCAGCGTTTTGTGAAAAATTCCAGATTAGACAGTGTCATTCTTATTTCCGATAAAGTAGCCGTAATGGTAACTTCCGAAGTGTGCATCCGGGAAGAATGGGACCATACACGTGTAGAAGAAAATGTTTGGAAACCGGGAAAAGACACCGTGTATAATCATGTATTATTCAACGGAAAAAACAACGAGGACGATATCCGTGAAGTACTTACACAGGAATACTATTTTCAAAATGAATCCAAATCCGTTGTACTGGTCGGGTTTAAAAAACCAGAACCCGGGACTACCATTTTTGATAACAATGACCTTGCTACAGCCCAACAAGCTGACTCTGCAGATGTGGAGAATCAGGAGCATCAAAAAAAGAACAGAAAGAAGGGTCACTTCCTGAAATGGATCATGTTTTCAGTTCTTGCAGTCTTCTTCAGAACTCCATTGTAATCTCACAATTGAAAAAAATAATTCATACCTGGGGAGTGCTGTTCATGCTAGCCGGCATGTTTAGTATTCCCTTTCAATTCCATCTTTTTGGATGGGTTACCTCTTTTCAACGCTTCATCTTTCTGCCCATCATAAAAATTCTAGCTGGCATATTCGGGAAACAATTGATATTGACCGACCTCTCTTCAGATTCATTGGGGTTGTATTTATTGGTACTCTTCCTGCTCCTTGTTACAATACCCATTGTTTTCCTGATTAAAAACAGGGAAAATCTAACCCAAAAGCTCACCCGATCATTGCAGATCATTGCTCCTTATTACCTGGCCTTAATCCTCCTGAAATATGGTTTTGACAAACTATTTCTGGCCCAGTTTCCCCAACCGGGTCCCAACCTACTCTATACACCTTTCGGACAACAAGAAAAAGACATCCTGTTTTGGTCGGTTATGGGACTCTCAAAAGGTTATATGACTTTCACCGGTGTTGCAGAGATCATTCCTGCATTACTTCTTCTGTTTAAACGCACAAGAACTTTTGGTGCACTACTTTCGGTTATAGTCTTTATACACGTTCTTGCCATCAACCTGAGCTTTGACATTTCAGTTAAACTCTACAGTTCTTTCCTTCTCCTGCTTTCAGCCTACCTGGCCTTCCCTTTTATTACCTGGATCTATCGTTCACTCAAAACTGATTCTGCTACCTTACATTTTTCGCAAAATACAACTGATTTTAAGGGAAAACCGTACCTTAAAGGCGCAGTATTATTTGTTATACTATTCGAAGTATTCACACCCTACGCAACCACGAAATCGGTACAGAAGATCCCCAATCTTGCATTCGAAATAGTGAACCCTCACAATGTCGACCAAAGCTACGGACAACTCTATTTCCATGAAGATGGTTTTCTAATCCTGCAAGACAAGAACTATAATACATCAACCTATCCAATATTGTCTTTTTCAAAGGAACAGGAATACCTCATCATTGAGAAATCAGGTCAGTTGAAAACCTTGTCCTTCAAAAAAACCGGAGATCAGGTCTATGAAATCTCACATCCGGAATTGAATGTATATATCAACTGTAATCAACTGGAGATTGAAAAATTACCTGCATTACAGGATCATTTCCATCTGACTGTAGACGAATTAATAGTTCAATAGCTCGTCAAGAGCCGTTTTAACCTTCGCCCCACTTGTTAGCAATGCTGCTTCCAGAATTGAGTTCAAAGGAATCGCCGGTGTATCAACTGAACCTACAATCTTTACTGGTGCGTCCAGATGCTCGAAATTATCGCGTTGGATTCTTCCAGCCAGACCAAGAGTAAACGATGCTTCAATTGATTCTTCGGTTACCAACATCACTTTTCCGTGTTTTTTAGCCAGTGTGTTGATAGCATCATGATCCAATGGGTTCAAGGAACGAAGGTCGAATAATTCAACACGATCTTCCATTCCCTTCATCGCTTCCAAAGACCAGTACACGCCACGACCATAAGTAATGATCGCACAGGTATTTTCATTTTTCGCCACTTCCTCTGAAACAGCATTCACAATTCTACCCTTACCAATCGGAATCACATAATCTTCTGCCGGTTCGATTGACATTGCTCCTTCAGTTCCCGGAATTTTAGACCAATACAAGCCTTTATGTTCCAATAAAACAACAGGATTCGGATCATGATAAGCAGCTTTGATCAGTCCTTTAAGATCTGCCCCTGTAGACGGGTAAACTACCTTAATCCCCCGAATATTTGTCAAAACAGATTCCACACTTGATGAATGGTAAGGTCCACCTGAACCGTATGCGCCAATCGGAACACGAATAACGCAGCTTACAGGCCATTTACCGTTTGACAGATAGTAGGAGCGACTTACTTCCGTGAACAACTGATTTAATCCCGGCCAGATATAATCCGCAAATTGTACTTCTACAAATGGTTTTAATCCAACAGCAGACATACCAACGGTTGAACCTATAATAAATGCCTCCTGAATCGGAGTATTAAAGACCCTGTCATCACCAAACTGCTGAGCCAATGTTGCTGCCTCTCTGAACACTCCTCCCAAACGACCTCCAACATCCTGACCATACAACAATGCTTCAGGATACTGAGCCATCAATTCGCGTACAGCAAATAATGCAGAATCTACCATTACGGTTTTCTTCTTCCCTTTTGGTTCCCGCTCACCTTTTTCTTCTGTGATTGGTGTGGGAGCAAAGATGAAATCCTGAATAGATTCCGGAGCAGGATCTTCAGCATTGATCGCCTGATCGTATGCTTCATCCACTGCCTTTTTCACCTTTGCTTCAATATTGATAATGTCGGCCTCGTCAATACCGTTTGCACGACATAGTTCTTTCATCTTCGGGTACGGATCGCGTTTCGCTGCCTCGTCCAGATCATCACGATACCATTCCTTTCTCACTCCTGATGTGTGATGTCCCAGCAAAGGAACTTTCGCATGCACCAGGAAAGGACGTCTTTCTTTACGCACAATTTCGATCACTTCCTTCATAGTATTGTAGGAAGTCTCGAAGTCGCTGCCGTCTATTGTACGCACCTCCAGTCCGTTAAATCCTTTCGCATATTGCGAAATATCCTGGGCACGTGTTTCCTTTGCATTCGCAGAAATATCCCACTCATTGTCCTGAACCAGATAAATGATCGGAAATTGCTTTAAAGCCGCCATTTGGAAAGCTTCAGAGACTTCTCCTTCCGTACATGAGGCATCACCTAATGAGCAAATAACTACCGGATTTTCTCCATTGTAGTCTTCTGCCAAGCCTGTTTTTTCCTTGTACTGAACCCCCATAGCAACACCTGTAGTCGGTATAGCCTGCATCCCGGTCGCAGAAGACTGATGCGGAATCTTTGGCATATCCGGACGATTCAGAGATGGATGGGAATAATATGTTCTACCTCCGGAAAAAGGATCATCCTTCTTCGCAAAGACCTGTAACATCAATTCGTATGGAGTCATGCCGATCCCCAATAAAATACTATCATCACGATAATAGGGCGCCACCCAATCCTGTGGCTTTAACTGCATCCCGCATGCCAATTGAATTGCTTCATGCCCGCGAGAAGTCGCGTGTACATATTTTGAAGTAATTTCTTTATTTGCTTCGTATTTTTCAGCCAGGGTTTTGGCTGTACACATCAACTCAAATGCCTCCAGAAGAATCTTTTTATCAACTCCAGCTGTCTTCTTCCCCTCTTTCGTCGCAGTTGCTCCCATTTATTCCAGTTTGTGACTTCAAATATAGTTAAATCAAGGTTCTTAACCCGTTTAGTACTGTTTATTGATTGTTTCGGATAACGTAATTTAACACCTTTGTCATAAGATGTACCCGATCCTTACCACGTACATTATGTTTATGCATCGGATACGGGAAGAAATCCATTTGAATCCCCAAATCCACGAACTTTTTCACCAATGCCAGATTATGTTGCATAACTACCACGTCATCAACCGTACCGTGAATTAAAAGCAAATCACCTTTCAGGTTCCCGGCATGTGTCATTAAAGAAGCCTGCTCGTATCCTTTTTCGTTTTGTTCAGGACGGTCCATATAGCGTTCGCCGTACATCACTTCATAATATTTCCAATCCGTAACCGGGCCTCCTGCAACTCCAACCTGGAACACGTCAGGTGTACGCAGCATCAAAGATGTTGTCATGAATCCACCAAATGACCATCCGTGAACAGCCAATCGATTCGCATCCACATAAGGCAGTGACTTTAAATATTCCACTCCGGTCAATTGATCCTCAATTTCAACTGTCCCTAATTGTCTGTGAATCTGACTTTCAAATGCAAATCCTCTTTCAGCCGACCCTCTGTTATCCAATGTGAATACCAGGTAACCTTGTTCTGCCATCCAGTACATCCATAAACTCGCTCCGTCCAACCAGGAATCTGTGATCAATTGTGCGTGCGGACCCCCGTATACATATACCAATACCGGATATTTTTTTGAAGGATCGAAATTACTTGGTTTAATCAAGCGTGTATATAATTTAGAACCATCCTTCGCCGTGAGTGAGCTGATTTCAGCAGTACCGATTTGATACCCGGCCAGTTTCTCTTCTCCTTCCAGTACTTTCTCTACGATCAGTCCCTTTTGATTCACAATCCAATCCGCAGAAGGTACCGTATGTGAAGAAAAATGGTCATGGAAGTATTTCCCGTCTGAAGAAATGGAAACATCATGCGTACCATTTGCTCTGGTTATGATTCCGCCTTTCCCCTTAAGATCCACCCAATATAGCTGCGTTTCAAGCGGGCTTTCTCCGGTAGTATAGTAATAAATCTTTCCATTCTTTGCTTCCTGAATGCTCTTTACAACAAACTTATGATCCGTTAATTGCTTGATTAGTTTTCCCTCAAAATCATAATAATACAGGTTGTTAAAACCGTTTCTCTCTGAAATCCAGATAAAATCGTTAGAACTCTCAGACGGGAAA
>QKAV01000020.1 GCA_003247185.1 Crocinitomicaceae bacterium | reverse complement strand
ACCCCAAACCCACGTTCCGTTCACATAGTCGAGCATGGTCATGTAGTAACGGCCCGATCCCTTTTGTACACACAATATTTCTTCTTCGCCATCGCCGTCAAAATCTCCAGGATAAAACTCGTCCTGTTCTTCCACTTTCCAGCCAGAAATTTTACCATTACCTTCGTTTGACCAAACTTTCTGCCAACCATTGACGTTTGTTACAGGAGTAGAAGAAACAAATTTAAGTATGTGTGCATCCAAAGGCCCAAAACTTAAAGTGAGCGATTTATTCGATCCGAAAGCTTCATAAAACTGCTGACCAAGTGTACCATTTACCAAATCTATATCGGAATCGCGATTGGTCTTGTAATTAGACCCAACGACCGTTGATCCATTTGGTTCACTTCCTTCAAACAAGTACTGCACACCTATGGAATTTTGAATTATCTCATTAGACAGACCGCTGAAATTTAGTGTTGTGTGAACCGGCAGATTCGATGGATTTGTAACAATCATTATTACCTCCTCTCCGTTGGTACGAATGGTATAGCGCAGACCATAGTTTTCCGATTTTTGTTCAGCAGGTAACCCTGCATATATATATTCGATGGAGGGAGGCACTATACAATTGGGATCAGCTTCATCTGTCTTTGTATACAGCACTGAAGAACGATCAGTACTTATCAGGTTCTTGTCCACAAGGTATCTCAATTCCTGACTTAGGTAACGTGCATAATTTCTATACAATTCCGGTAGAAAATAGTCCGAATATCTATTGTCAAGCATCTTAAACAATGCTTCAGTTGCCTTATCATACAATGCCGTGATAGCTATATTCTTATATACCATTTCAGATTGATCATAATAAATGATGGCATCTGTGGAATTACAGGACCAATCAATTGTTGAATAGTCCCCAGGAATTTTGTTTTGCCATTCGTATGAATTCATAGCCTCGTTAACGATATCATTCTGAGTGTAATACCCTCCATTAATCATCTTATTTGCCTTTTCACATGGTTCCCAGCATTGAGTCAGCGACCAGAACCAAATACCATCCACACCATGGATAATAGCTGTATATGCCTTAAACCACATATAATTTGCATTTAGAACATCAGGATAAGAATGCTGATGCCTCAGATAGTCAGGGAATTCTCTTCTTCTTTCCAAATTTACCGCCGAATGTACCTCATCGACATATTGATGTGCAAAATCAATTGATTTGAATTTCCCCAAATAGTGGTGGCCATTATTATCCAAAACCGAATAAGGTGTATTAATCCATGTATTCGCATCCGGAAACTTAAAATAGGACCCTTCAACAAATACGTCAACATTATCTAATGGCAGATATTGCTGCGGATTGTATACATAAACGTGATTTGGATCCTGAATTGAGGTATTGTTATTAATGGCCTGTCCATGAGCTGCCTCCCAGGTCATCAGTTTGTGTTGCGGTGGTATAATATTGTGGAAATGATTTAATGCTGCCTGTGTATGTACCGGAGGAATCTGGCATTCGATCATCGTATTATCATTTATATCATACATGTTCTTAGCAGAATTTCGCGGATGAAATGAAGTTGATTCTTCACATAAGTTATAACCCCATACCCTTTTGGAGTGCCCAAAGACCTGGTCAATCAAAGCATCATAATTCGGACGGGCAGCACATACCAGCGAAGTAATATCAGCGCCATAGTTGTCATACATGTTCAAATCTCCGACTTCCGTATTATTTGTATCAATTGTACCGGGAATGTACCATTCTCTGTTATTCACAGCATACTTCATCCCGGGAAAATTACCGATCAGGTTCAACATTTCAAGGTTGAAATATTCCATTCCGACCCAATTATGAGGTGTATAACTGTGAACGACATTAATTCCATCCGCATGTAAAGCATTGAGGTGGCTTGAAGGGTTTCCATACATACTATAGGGCTGACTCAGGGGAGCATGATTAAGGCTCGATGGTGTACAGTCATACTGAGAATTAAGCATGTAATCGTATCCCATCATACCGATAACAAACTCGTTTTGCTGTGCTAGCATATTTGATACCGAGAACAACAGTACCAAAAGGGAGGTAAGAATCTTTTTCATGATCGTGGTCTTTTTAACTAAGAATAACTGATCTAAAGATTCCTGTTACATTAAATAAAGGCTAAATAATAGAAAATCAATGATCAATCTACTGTTTTTTTTATAAATAGTGTTGACTAAAAATAGCAATAAAATCGAGATTTATCTTAATTCGGCTTTCAAAAAAGGTTAGGAATATCGAGAATAAACTAATTGATAATAATAGGAGGCATAAACTACGGTTTATTGATGACGGCATAGTTCAACATAAAACGATTTGATCTATTAAAAATCAACCCGATATCTTTTGAACATCCAACTCAATTCCGGTATACTATCTTTTTATCCTTTCCGTGGCTAACCAAAATAGAATCGCGATAGATTTTTCTCACCTGGATATCTGACCAGACCTGATCATTTTCACGGACCATTAACTGTACCTGATCAAACTTCACGATTGCCAGTGGTTTGGATGATTTCGTATTCTTAACCAGACCAAAGTACCGGATAGACGGCCAATGATACGGAGCTTTCCTCACCGGAGCTAAGGGCAGCTCATTTCCGGGAGTATTTTGAGGTTTTGATTTAACGGAACTACTTAAAAATGGATCCCTGTAATTCGCCGCAAGTTCAAACGTATCTCTTGACATTGGCAGTTGCAATAACTCTACCCGATCACCATCCGCACCGGAAAGTTCTTCCTGCGTTAAGTTGGACTTAATCCTCACAAAGACTTTGAACCAGATAAATCCTACTGCAATCAGAAGAATGTATGTCAATGGCTTGTTTTTCATTAATAAACAGTCATTTGAAAGGATGCTGAAGTACTTGTAGTATTTCCGGCATCATCTGTATTGGTCACTCTCCAGTAATAATTTCCGACTGTATTTATAGTCAGAGTTGCGGAATTTCCAACGACCGTTGCGCTATCAACAATAGTAGCAAATGTATTGTCACTCGCTATTTCCAGGTAGGAATTTACCGGTGCATGCACTGTTCCGGGATCAGTTCCGTTTGCCCAGGTAAATGTTATGGTGCCATTAGGCACTAAAGATGCATTCATCGGTAAACTTAAAGTAGCCTGATTCGGGCTGGTCAAATCCACATATAATACTCTTGTTGAGTAAACTGTTTCCGTTCCGCTTACAAATGCTTTTACCCCCCAGGAGTATGTCCCTTCGGTAAAGGCCAATGGAGAAGTGTACACCGTTGTGGAAATATTGTTCTGTGCATCCAGAATGCTTCCGGTTTCAAACGTAGCACCTGATCTGATTGAAATTTCATAAGTACTTGCTCCCGTGAGTGCATCCCACTTAAATTGCTGGCTGCTGGAATTTATGTATTCCATATCATTAGGTGTATTCAGTACAACCGTATTTCCTGTAGTGGATGATTGCGTACCCACCCAGAACTTAAGGGGTCCGATAGTGTCGGAGTGATATGTTGCACTGATTCCGTAAAACTTCAACTCATATTGATTCGAATCAAGTGTATAATAGAAATCCGTTCCATAGATTACCGTATCCAGAACATAGGATGTAGGACTCGTAAAATCGGGAGTGACTACTGTCAGGTGATATTTCTCGGCGCCATCCATTTCTTCCCATTTAAAGTGTACCAGATTATCCTGTACAGTATCATTGACTTGCGGAAGTAACATAACCGGTGTCTTTCCTGTTATATCAGTTGCTACAATCTTTTCACATGAGTAAAGGACTGCCACTATTGCCATGAAGTAAATAAGTCTTTTCATCGTACATAGTTTTGAATTAGTAATGTCGTATTAAGTGTAATTTTATCTGTCATTCTGTCTTTTTCAGATTCGAATTCAACGGAAAGCAATTTTGCCATCTTGAATTCTTTTTCAAAGTCATAAATAAATTTGATCGTTTCGTTATAACGTCCGCTTATAACAATCCGATGGGTATTGATCTCAAAATCCGGATGCTTAAAATTGAGTACTTCGTCCATCTCTTGCATTTGCAGATGCTGCGACCTGGAATCAAAAAACCGTAGAAAGGCCTGTTGAACCTCGTCTACAGAAGAATTTTCCTTACCGAGATAAGCGTTGAGCACATTGATTTCCTTATAGGCATACTTGATCTGCTGATCAGCCGTTTTTGCCAGATCAATTTTCTCCGTCAAATCACTTTTTGCAGCAAGAAGATCAATCGTCGTATTGATTGACCTTTTCCATATAACAGCAAGGAGCAACGCGCCCAGAATAATCAAAGCGTAGTTTTTGGTTTTATAGCTGTATTTGTCAAAAAAGGTCATTCCTTTATCGTTATCTGTAAATTAAATTCCGCCGGTAACGAATCATTTTTTATGTAATTCATTACTTCTACCGTTTTCACCCAGTCCTTTCTGTCCAGCGCACTGATCCATTTATCCAGCTCACTATTGGATGGAGTTGTTCCCTCTACATTTATCAAGTCCCTGAAAACATTGATCTTTTGTTTCTGTTTCAGTTTTCCATCCAACGGATAGAGTTCCAATTGTGTCAGAACCACATTTTTCGGAACGGTTAAACCGATCTGATCCAGGTAATAGGCATTGAATCGGGGGGTAAAGATCCCGGCGTTCCCTATCAAGGTCTTTTTCCGTTCCTTTTCCTGATTCAACCTGTCTAATAAAGCCAGATTATCATTCTGAATCAG
This sequence comes from Crocinitomicaceae bacterium, assembly GCA_003247185.1. Taxonomy (GTDB): domain Bacteria; phylum Bacteroidota; class Bacteroidia; order Flavobacteriales_D; family Crocinitomicaceae; genus UBA4466. The sequence continues at coordinate 9,946 of QKAV01000020.1, read as the reverse complement.
CAGTTGGGATTCCAGTTCACTAATCTTCTGTTGCAGATAATTCTGATAAAAATAATTTCCGAAAACAATCAGTAGTAATACCGACATCATCACCAAACCAAAACGCTCAAACGTTCTTTTTTCCTTGATTTCTGATCTGTCATTCCATTCACTTTCCAGAAAACTGTATTCCCACTGGTCATTTTGTTCCTCCGACTCACCAATGTATGACTCAACTAACAATTCATCGTAGGAAAATGACCCTACAGAAGTCTGAATTAACCGAAGTGGCTCCTCGAGTTTATGCGTATGCAATTCTCCTTTTTCATCACTCTCCACCGCAGCACTTCCCTTCAGGTAAAAGACTTTTCTCAGCGATTTAATCAACTGGATTTCCCCGGAATCAATCTGGTACAATTTGGCTTTCTTGTCCTGCAACTGGTTGAGTACTTCCTGAATAATCTCTCTTCTGAAAAAGGAAACGATCACATTCTTCGCATCAAAAGATTGAAAAGATGTAATAAAGAAGTCTTCTTTCCGACCATTGATCAGCACATCAGAGAGATAATTCGGTTTGTTCTGAATAGCTCGCTGCAACACACCTGATCCTGAAACATGCAGTATATATGGCGTGTTAATTCCGAACTCCTTGAGAACATCTTCAACCGTTTCAAACAGCTTCAATTCTTTTCGTCCCGAAGCAATTTTTCCAGCTCTTATTTCAAAATCAGCTCCCTTCCTGTTTAGCCAAACAAGAACAAAGGATTTCGGGGACTTTATTTTATTGAATTGAAACATCAATAGCTTACTGTTGGACGAATTAGTATATGTAGTTTGGATTTCTCACGATCTTTGGAACGACTTGAAAAGAACCACTTGATTACCGGAATTCTTGATAAAAACGGAACTCCCGAACCTGTGTCACTCTTTTTCTTTTTCTCCAATCCTCCAAGCAAAATCATCTCCCCGTTCTTCACACGAACCACACTTTGAAAGGTTTGTGTAGTAATATTCGGAGGTGAAGACGGGTCTACTTTTCCTGAGAAATCATCCTGCTCCACAGTAATCGTTAATGTTACATGTTCATCTGCACTTACAAATGGCGTGATTGTTACCGCCAGATTCGCATCAATTGATTTCCATTGCTTGGATTGCAACACTCCCTGATTCGTAACTGAAGTTTGCACATTTACCTGTGTCTCCTGATAATATGTCGTCTCACCAATTGAAATATTTGCCTCATGTCCGTTTAATGTGGAAATCTTTGGTGTACTCTCAATAGAAATGATACTGTTGCTTTCCAACGCCTGCAGGGAGATGTAAAAATTCTCGGTCACCTGTCCTAAATTCACCACACCAAAACCTGTAATTGCATTGAGAATATTGTTAACTGATTCTGCGCCTAATTCCACGTCCAATTCAGGAAAAACATCGCCCGTGGTCTGTGTCGGTTGATCTTTGAAACCTGCTTTTATACCCGTTCTGTCCTGCGAACCTTTTTGCGAATACAATAGCATTACATCAATTTGCACCATTGGCACCACCTGATCAATCGTTCGAACAAACTCCTTAAGAACTTCTGTTTTATCCGGTGCCCCTGTCACAATTAATCCATTCAATTCCTCGAATTTCTTAACATCCAATCCGGACATCAATTCATTTGGAATTGCCTCCAGCACAGATTCAATTGTTCTGTTCTCCAGACGAATCAGTTGTGTCGTTCTTAATCCTCCCTGCTTATTTTCACCAATCAAAAAGATTCCATTTTCATTTACCGAACTGTATGGTGATCCTCTGAAAACGTGGGACAACAACTCATCAAAACGCACATCTTTGAGCTCAAGGTTTGCCTTTCCGGTAACGTTGGTGTACAATACATAATGAACATCTGTTTCATCAGCTGCAGCCTGAATCAAATCCGTAAGATTTACGTCCCGGGCAAGAATATCCAGTGTACCTATAGGCGTTCGGGTTATTTTAAAATCCCCCGGATTGTATTTCGCCTTGTAATTTCCAGGTTCGTTCGTATTCGGTTGATTGCTCGTTACCGATTTAAAGTCCGCTTTTACAAGCTGGTAATAATCGCCTTCACTCGAAAGTTTAATTGCATTTGACTTCGCAAACATGTCCAGTACTTCATCTACCGGTCTGTTGAGCAAATAGGCATTCACCACATTTCCCCGTATTTCCGGATCAATAACAAAATTCTTCCCTGTTAAACGGGTTATTTCCTCCACTACTTTGTGAAGCGTATCATTTTTCAGGTTCATGGACAGGAACTGATTCGCAGCATTGTAGGCTACGTCAACCTTATAAGGAGCAGCTATAACTGGTTTTACCTTTGGTGCCTCTCTCTTTTTTATAGATAAGATACTCCCCACAAAGTCATACTCCAGTTCAAAGTTGAGATACAGGAAAACAAGTACATCTTTTACCTGCGCATCAAAGAAATTATAGGAAACCGGCATGTTTAATCCCGGATCAATTGAGATGTTCAGATTGTTTTCCAGTGCGATGGAGTTGATCAGCTCGGAAAGATCGAGTGAAGACACATTTAGTTGCACCTGATTATTATATCCTGCGTGTTTGACCGAAATACTGTCGAGCGTGGCTCTCAGTGTTTCTTCACTGTACTTCTGACTGAACGAGTAGCTGCTACTCAGTACGATCAAAAGGAATAGATATGTCAGTTTTAATTTCATCAAAAACTAGCTATTAATGGGTATATTTCTTCTAATGAAGTGGTTCCGTTATTTAATAAATCCAATGCGCTTTCAGACAGATATCTGATTCCCCGCTCATCCAGCATTGTACGCACATCCTGTTTATTTTCTTTTATTGCCTGCGCCAGATCGAAGTCAATCGGGATAACTTCATACAGTGCCATTCGGCCTTTATATCCCGTATAGTGACAATGATCACAACCCACAGGGGTATAATGTGTATCCGGTTTGATCTCCTGTGATACATTTCTTGGCCAATCCTGTTGATCTAGTGCCGTTTGCTGCTTGCACTTTTCACACAGCCTACGAACCAATCGCTGTGCAACACTGGTATTAATTGTGTTCGCAAGAAGGAATGGAGGAACTCCCATATCTATCAATCTGGAAATAGTTCCCCATGCCGAATTGGTATGGATGGTAGAAAGTACAAGGTGGCCGGTCAGTGCAGCACGAATGGCCATTTGGGCCGTTTCACCATCACGAATCTCTCCGAGCATAATGACATCCGGATCCTGACGCAGGAAGGAACGCAAAGCACTCGCAAAAGTTAAACCGATAGACTCTTTTAATTGTACCTGATTGATCCCTTCCAGCGTATATTCCACCGGATCTTCCACGGTTACAATATTCCTCTTTTCAGCGTTCAGCAATTTAAGTGTTGCATATAATGTTGTGGTCTTTCCAGATCCTGTCGGACCGGAAATCAGAACAATTCCATTCGGGCGTTTGATTCCTTCGAGGTAATTCAGTTTGTCAAAGTCGTTAAATCCTAACCTGTCAATATCAATTTCCGTGGCATCATGTCCCAGAATACGCATTACAATCTTCTCACCGTAAAGTGTTGGAAGTATGGATACACGGATATCAAACCCTTCGTACTGGATTCTTCCATCCTGTGGCAATCTCTTCTCTGAAATATCCAGATTGGAACGAATCTTTACCTTATTGACCAATTCTGGATAATCCTTCTTTTCAATCGTATAGCGTTGAATCAAATTACCATCGATACGGATTCTCACACGCGCATTATCTGCAAAAACTTCAATATGAATATCACTACTCCCCAATTCATTTGCTTCGCGAATCAACCTATCCAGAAAGTCAATCGAGGCATCAAACGTGAATTTTTCATTGGTATCGTTATTCTTTCTATAGTATTTCCCGAGGTTGCGTTTCAGAGTAGCTTCTTCAAGCGGGATCAACTTTACAGCCTTACCAAACAGAGCTTCGAGCTCTTCGCTCAGATCCGCTTTATTGGCCTCCTTATCACAGGCAAAGGTGATTTGTCCCGCTTCATTTTCCAGAGGTATAATCGTATAATGCCAGGCAACATCAGCCGGAATCAACTGTTGCAATTCAGCGCTTATAACTATGTTATCAGTTAACTCCATAAATTGTATCAATTAACTGATTAAACTCTGTTCTGAAGAACAAAACAGGAATAGCTAACAAGGCCATATATCCGGCGTAGGGAATCGTTTTTTGCTCTCTGATCAAATTGGTCAGGCCGTAGATTAATAGCGTAAGTATTGTTCCGGCTATAAAGAACAACAAATAACTTCTGGTTCCGAAAGCAGGGATAAGTGCCAGCAGGAAAAGTACATCTCCCAATGAAAAATATCCATTCAGGGGGTTAACCAATGCACCATTTCTGACAAATAAGTAAATGGTTAATCCGCCTAACAATATGACAAGTAACAGTAGCGAATACATCAGTTCCAATCCATCAATTTCATTCATGTACGTCAGTAAAACAGCTCCCAGCAACATCGGAAAAAGAAACCAATGCACCTCCCTGTGAAGCAAATCCTCCACAAAAATGATTGACAATATGAGCGCTACGATCCAGATCATTAGTCAGGTTGTACTTCTTTTAATTCACCTTCCTGGTTGATTTCCCAGATATTGTGCTGACCATCTCCGTTGAAATCCACAACAGCTTCTGCCTGAGCAATAAAACCATCCGTTGAAGCCTCAATAATGCGCACTTCATAATTGGCACTTCCACCGGCATTTACCAACTTATGCGGGATATAGTTGATGGTATTCAGATCTGCCGAATATTTTGAAAACTGAAGGAAGTAGGCATATTGAAGGTTCCCTACCATTTTCAGTTCCTGTTGTGCTTCCAGACTTTTGGTCCGTGTTGCTACCCCTGCCTGATTTGGCACAACAAGCATAATCAGAATCCCCATAATCGCAAGAACGATCAGAATTTCTGCCAGTGAGAAGGCTTTTATTTTTCGGTTTAACTTTCGTTTTAACATATCATTGAATTACATTACTCAGGTTAAACATTGGTAAATACATCGCAACCATTATCAGACCCACAAGTCCTCCGATAACTACAATTATTGCCGGTTCTATAATGGTTCCCAGCAACTTGGTGCGGTATTCCACATCTTCCTGATATTGTTTGGCTAATCGATCGAATGTCTCATGGAGTTGATTAGTTTCCTCTGCAATCTTGGTCAGTGAAACCATCTTTTTGTCAAATATACTATGGCGCTGAAAACCTTTATGCAGAGAGCCTCCCTTGATAACATCAGCCCGTATATCTTTCATTGCTACTTCCAGCGGATAAAACCCTATCATTTCTTCCACCATTTTCAATGTCTGAACCAGCGGTGTAAATGATGAAAGCAAGAGCGAAATACTCTGACAGGTCCTTGCCAGGTAAATTTTGCGCATTAAAGGTCCGAAAACCGGAAGCCGAAGTGATATCGTAGCTGTTATTCTCCGATAGGCGTCTGTCTTTCGCTGAGTATAAATCACAATTCCTATGCCTACGAGAAAGAGTCCGAAAATCATCATATAGGTAGAAAAGTTCTCAGAAATGCTGATGATCGTTTTTGTTAATGGCGGAAGTTCCTGTCCGAATTGTTTGAACACATCCTCAAACATCGGCACTACATTGTTCAGCATGAAATACAGCACACCAAAAGTAATGAGGATCACAAATGACGGATAAGTAAATACGGAAACCAGTTGTCGTTTCAATCTTACCTTACTATTAAAATAAGCACTCAGCTGCTCCATCACTTCTTTAAGTCTTCCTGTTTCTTCACCTATTCTGATACTCTGGTATTCATACGGTGAAAACTTACCGGACCTTTCCATCGCTTCTCCCAACGTTAGTCCGGAGATAATATTCTCATGCAGCCCCTCAATGATCTCCTTTACAAACTTTTTATCTTGCTCCTCGATCAGCAAATCCAGTGTACGTTGCATATCAACGCCACTGTTCAAAAGTGAATGAAACTCCTTATAAAAAGCTTCTTTCAGCTTGTCTGAAAAGCGCTTATTGAACGACAATTCCCGGTTTAATATGTTCGCTCTCTTCTCAGCCATGAATGTTTTTGAAAAAAGCGTTAACCGATTGCTCCGGAAAAGAATAACGGGGAAGTCTGATCTCAATATTCTTCGGAGTCCAGATGAATTCCAGCTTTACATATAGATTCCCGTTCATTTCCGTGTTTCCGATCTCTTCAACCGGAACATTGAATGTACGCGCAGAATTTCCTTTCTGAATCAAAAGATTTCCCTCCTCAATGCGATACACGGTACTGTCCTCATCCTTAAAAAAAGTAAGTCTGTTTGCCTGGCAGGCAATGGAATCAGCAAAATAATAACTGGTCATGATCCCCGATCGGATCATATAGAAATCGTTGAGTTTCTGATTCAGATCAGATGTATTTTTCAATTGTTCATTGAATCTGTTTACCGAGGTACTGACTATAGTCAACAGAATACCAATTATGGCCACCACAACTGTAGCTTCAAAGACTGTAAATGCCGCTATTTTCCCTCCTCGCCTATTCATTGATTAAGACATCCTGTGTCCAAATAATTTTTTCCTTAGTCCCTCTGTAAGTATTCTTTTGAATTTCCTTATCTGCCTCAGTCTCCTCAGTTACACCTTCAGGAATTTCCATTACCTTATCCGTTAGCAGTTTGTCCCAGGTCTGATTTTCCATTTCCGTCTGATAAACCAGGTTTTCAAAGGAAGTCATCACACTTGTTGTTCGGACAAAAATGATAGAGGCTAAACCAATGCATATCGCTATAATGCTGATGGCAATTACCATTTCAGCAATTCCTGAAGCTGCTATTTTTCGTTTCAAAAACATGCGATCAAATCTGATTTGGTTTCAAACAACTGACTTGCCCAGACAGGATAAAGCATCTTTTCCGGAACCTGAACCGAAGTTATGGTCGCATCCAAAAGATAGTTTTCATACGTTCCTCCCCCGGCATGCAGCAATAATTTATCCGTAAATAATGATCCGTATACCTGACCTCTTATTTCAGACTCTCCGGTGTTGTATATGATTCCCCCCACCATCGCGTTATTGAGTTCAAGGTTTAACGGATTTCTGAAATACGGCGCTGTATCATACAATAAAATTCCGCCTAAAATCTGTGTTCCCTCGTCCAGAAAGATTCTGCCCTTACTGTCTGTTCTCCCCTCGCGATACATTACCAAAGCTGACGGATAGTTTAAGGCTACATTTTCTTCACAAAATATTTCTTCACTCGCAAACGCCTGAAGTGTCCCAACAAACCCTTTTTCAATTACGATTCTCGGAGCAACCAGGATCACATTTTCCAATTCCGATTGCGCATGAACGCGAATCTGATCAAAAGAATGAATCACAATGTTTCCGCTCAGGCGATTTCCTAATTCCACAGCATCCAGACTGGAAAATACTGCAGTGGTATTGTAAAATGAAAATGAACTATCCTCAGGCAGTACCGCAATTGCTTCTCCCCTCTCTCTGAATGAGGGATAAGTTCCAAAGCCGCTGGCAAAACTCAATACCGGAAGACGTTTTTCACTTTTATTCAATGACCCCACATACAGTTTGTCCCGCGTAAATGATTTTCTCGTAATATGTCCCCGTTTCAATCCTTTTTCTGTTACGTAAATATCTCCCTCCAGCAAAGTATTGCCGCACAAATTAATCTGATCCATTTTGTTCGGAATGACCAATGCCGGCACTTTTGCATTCACGGGCTTCACTCCTCCCACTCCTGTCTTTTCGACACTTGCAACCGGATGTTGCGTTTTTACATGTACCAATTGATACACTCCCCATTTTGTACTTACAATGTGTGATGTATCTCCTGAAGAATGTACCAGTTCCGTTTGTTCGTCTCCATGATCGAGCCCCCACTTGAGTGCTGTAAGGTTGTTGAGGAGTACATGGTCTTTTACCAGATAAATGGTCTCTATTCGTTTGTTTGCTCCTGAAATAAAAAGCAAAGCAGCAGATATGAGTCCCACAAGTAACATGAAGGAAATGGCATAAGACAAAGCAGAGGACTGTATTTTACTTCTTTTCACCTGCATCCTTCTCCTTTTTCTCCTTCGGCTTTTTTTCCTTCTCCTTTTCCGGACGAGCTGGTTTCTCCTCTTTTACCTTTTTCTCTTTTTTGACAGGCTTTATCTTTTTCCAAAAATCCTTTACCGGATGTTTTTCAATCTTCTCCTTTTCCCAAACCTGATCACCATTTCTGTATCTCGAAAGATAATAAGACGAGTCCGTTAATCGCTCGAATTGTTTCCCATGCAGAGTTTCATCTTTACTGCGAATCACCTGCTCCTTTACGCGGCCTTCACTATAGACAACTACAGTTGATCTTTCATTCTTTTGGGTGATTACTGAATCCCCTTTTTCCGTACGAACAGTATTACCACGATACGTCCGTGTCAGTAATAAGGTCCCTTCATCATCATAAATACTTTCCTGCCCCGTTTTTCTACCTTTTTTGAACTTACAAATCGCTACAATTCTTCCATCCTCATTCCAATGGGTCCACGTTCCATCTTTCAAACCGCGAATATAATTGCCTTGTTCTTCCAGTTGGTTATTCTTATAAAACGAGCTGTACTTTCCGTTCAGCAAGTCTCCGGATGCACCTCCCTGAGTTGTCTGTATTTTTTGCGATTTGGTCCAGGTATAAAACTTATCCGGGCTTAACTTTCCCGTTCGGGAATCCGGATCCAGAATATGAAACTGCACATACCTGTCACCGTCATATACTGCTCTTTTCAGCGCATAATTAGGATCAAGCGATTGAGCATGAAATACACATGGAAACTGAATCAAAAACAGTACTAGGAAAATGGCTCGAATTTGCATTATTAACGCTAAAAAGTTTTATTTAAACCGTAAACACAAATGAAGCAGAAATAACTGATTAAAACACGCGTAAAATCACGTGCTTTTATACGTAGAATTACGTGTTTTTACCATTCATTCTCCATGGAAAAAATTTTAGACAGCGAAAAGATTATTTCTTTTTTCGAATCCTTCATTCGGGATTCTTCTCTGGGTATCCGTACTAAAAAGGACGGAAAACGGATTCGGCACTCGACGGTAGACAATTATCGGTATGCATTTAAACACTTACACGATTATACCCAAACGGACCGTCTCGAGTGGAAAATATACTATTACAACCGATTGAATCAGAGGGAACGTGAGCAAGCCAAACGCTACAACAAACGGTTCTACCAATCGCTCACTCAGTTTTTATACGAAAGGGGGCTTTTTGACAATTATGTAGGAATGGTGATCAAGTGTGTGAAAGCATTTTACAACTATCTGGAAGCGGACAGAAACATCATAGTTGGCCCTTTTCATAAATCCTTCGTGGTACCGGTTGAAGATGTTCAGATCATCGCATTGACCCCCAAACAGTTTTCTTATGTGATGCAAAACGAGCGGTTTAACGAAAAGGTAAGGGCCCAGCATCTCGAAAAGATCCGCGATGTTTTTGTCTTTGGGTGCACTGTTGCGCTTAGGTTTTCAGATTTAATGGATTTAGACAAAAAGAATATCACCCGAATGGGAAACAGTGTCTATCTGCAGGTTAAATCGCAAAAATCAAATACCTATACCAGTATTAAACTCCCTCAATATGCTATCGATATTGTCGAAAAATATGAGGAAGAGAAGAAACTTTTACCTACCTTCAGTATGTGGTGGTTTAACAAGGAGCTCAAACGGATGGGAGAATTGTTACCAGGAAACATGGAGATAGTTAAAACAAGAGAGCGGAACGGAAAACAGGTTGTGATTTATAAAAATGAGGAGACTAAAGAAAACTACACCATTGCAGATTTACTTTCCTCACATGTTATGCGAAGAACAGCCATTACAACAATGCTTTCATTAGGTATGCCGGAACACCTTGTCAGAAAGATTTCAGGACATGCTCCGAACAGCAAATCTTTC
>QKAV01000227.1 GCA_003247185.1 Crocinitomicaceae bacterium | reverse complement strand
TACTTGGCGCTGTGTTAGGGATGCTGAAATTTGCATTTTTCTGTGGTACGGTTATCATTTTACTCGAGTCGTATGATGAGCGTAATGACATCATTACGGATGAAACAAAAAACGGGTCGCTTTTGTATAATGCTTCTCAAACTGTCGTCAGGACTACAATTCCGGCATTTAACGAGAGTGCACTGTTTCTTAAAGACGTCCTGACGGATACGGAAAACCAACCGGTATGATACGATCGTTGATTTTGATCATAGTGCTGTCAGGAGCTTTTCACAGTAATGCACAGCAGCAGATGGGACTGGGATTTCCAAAGGATCGTCTGTTCGATATTTCTGTTCGGAAATCAGGACCTTTTATTGGCATCCAAAGAGGGAAATATACCGTTCTGGAAATAGGAGGTGAGATGATCTGGAAAAAGGTTCGGATCAAGAAACCTCTGACTCAGGCAATCAACGCGAATTTCAATTATAATTTCAAGCATAATGTTTTAGGGTTTGATGCGGGGTATTGGGTGAGACCTCACGGTTTCGGACTTACCTATGGAGGAGCACTTGCCTATCGCTCTGATTTTACGCACAATAAGTTTGGAATTGCCCCTGTGATAGGGTATAAGTTTATGATGCTGCATTTGAGAGTGGGGTATTATTTCTTGCCCGATCCAACACAGTTTGAGACCAATACCATGTTTGTTTCTCTGAGAATAGGTATCATTAATGATCGGGATGTCGATTTTGTGTGGAACGGATTTAAGAAGAAAAAGAAGTAGTTTTCGGGAACTAACTGGTTTTATCACAAGTTTTAACTATCTTTGCGCCCTCAGAAGAAAGTAATGTCAGTGGGAGTCAAAATATTTGCAGGTAGAGCATCAGGTGAGTTAGCAGAACGAATTGCTGCATCTTACGGTGTGTCGCTAGGAAGCTCGGTTACAACCGTTTTTAGTGACGGAGAATTTCAAGTATCTTTTGAAGAAACGGTAAGAGGTCAGGATGTCTTTATCATTCAGTCCACTATGCCTCCTGTTGACAATCTTTTTGAACTTCTTCTGATGGTTGATGCTGCCAAAAGAGCTTCGGCGCGTAAGATCATTGTAGTGATACCTTATTTTGGTTTTGCCCGTCAGGATCGTAAAGATAAACCGCGTGTTGCAATCGGAGCAAAACTCGTTGCAAACATGCTGATGGCTGCCGGAATTGACCGCATTATGACAATGGATTTACATGCGGATCAGATTCAGGGCTTCTTTGAAGTGCCCGTGGATCATTTATACGGATCAACCATATTTTATCCGGAAATTGAAAAATTAAACACCGGAAACCTGGTGATGGCTGCTCCTGATGCAGGAGGTGCAAAACGTGCCAATTCTTATGCAAAACGCATGGATGTTGGTTTGGCACTTTGTCATAAGCAGAGAAAAAAGGCAAATGTAGTTGCAGAGATGACTGTGATCGGTGATGTGGAAGGGAAGGATGTTGTCCTTGTGGATGATATGTGTGATACGGCAGGAACATTGACCACAGCAGCAGATCTTTTCATGGAAAAAGGAGCGAAGAGCGTTCGTGCATTTTGTACACATGCGGTTCTTTCAGGACCTGCATACGAGCGTTTGACTAACTCGGCAATTACGGAATTGATCGTAACTGATACGATTCCGTTAAAACAGCAACACGATAAAATCAGGGTACTTCCTGTAGCTGATTTATTCGCTGATGTTATCAGAAGATTGGTAAATAACCAGTCGATAAGTTCGCATTTTATAATCTCATAAATAATAATCAAAATGAAAAAAGCGAAATTGAGCGGTTCGTTAAGAGCGAACGTAGGGAAGAAGGACGCTAAGGCTTTGCGAGTAGCAGGTCGCGTACCTTGTGTGCTTTATGGATCAGGTGAGCAAATTCACTTCTCTGTAAGGCAAGTAGATGTTGAGAAGTTAATTTTCTCTCCGGATGTTTACCAGGTAGAGTTGGACATCGATGGAACGAAGAAAAAGGCGATCATTCAGGATTTGACAATGCATCCTGTAACAGATCACGCGGTACACGTGGATTTTCTTGAGTTGGATGATAACAAACCTGTTAAAGTTCAACTTCCTTTACGCACTGTAGGAGCGGCGATTGGTGTAATGAACGGAGGTAAGCTTCGTCAACCATACAGAAAGCTAAAAGTTCTTGGTTTGCCAGGAGAGCTTCCGGAGGCGATTACAGTCGACATCTCTAAAATGAGAATCGGTAATCAGGTTCGTATTTCTAATCTTGCAGAAGCGAATAATGTACAATTCCTTGATCCTGCTAATGCAGTTGTATTGAGTATTAAGATGGCTCGTGGAGCTGTCCTTACTAGCGACGAGGATGAAGAAGGAGCTGAAGAGGCTGCTGCTGAATAATTGGATATAAAAATCAATTATATAAAAAAGGGGTGGATTTTAATCCACCCCTTTTTGTTTGGTCAGTTTTTACTGCTTGATAAGCTTTTCAATGATAAATGAATTATCCAGCGTTAGTACAAGCTGATAGATTCCTGAGGCCATTGAACTCATGTTGATCTGCCCGGATGTGGCCCCCTTTAATACAACTTTTCCATTCAAATCCAGAATAAAATAGGATACCTCCTCCTTTAACCCTGTAATATATAAGACGTCTTGTATCGGGTTAGGGTAAAGCGCTATTTGGGTCAGTTCGCTTTCCGTTACATCAAGGCCTTCCAGATATTTTTGTCCATCCGAAAGGAATTGATCTGTAAGTCCGGCTCCGTTTTGGACTTTTAATGAAACATAATAGATCTGATCGTAAATTGGATTTGAGAGAACTTCCGACAAGGATTGTGATAAATTGGCATTCGTCCAATCTACAATGTCATTTAAGGTCGGTAAAGTGCCTATCGCATAGATGTAGTTCGAGATGTCTGAATGAATATCAAAAGCATTCCAGTTCGCAGAAATGGTAGTCGTAAAGAAGGAATCAACATCCGCACTAGTACCGTCATGTAAAAAATTGATTTGTGGCAGTGTGTAATCAATCAGATAATCCTGTTCCGCTAATGGAGACCAGTTTTGAGCGTCATCCATTGAACATGAAACGACCTTTACAGTTGGTTGCGCGCTTTCACTCTGTGTAGCAATTTCTTCACCAGGTCCTACCGGAATAGTTATGGATGAGGATCGGGAACGCATCATGGTTAGATTGTCAAAGGTAGCGGTACATCCTCCTGTACGCAATGAAACAGCATTTCCCGATTGATGAGGAGAACTGTCTTGCCAGGAGTTTACATATTGATCATTCACATAGACTTTAATCCAACCGGTAGACGGACTGAAAGTCACTTTTATACCGTATTCAATAAAAGGGTCAAAGGTAAATGCCGTAGACTGTTCTAACGTGAATACGTCGTTTTGCACTTTGTAGATGTTGACCAAATTATCCGATTCCCGCAAATAGACGAAGTAAGAGTTTCCTCTGTTGGTCAGTGTGGCGTCGTCACAGAAAAAGTGGATTCCTGCGCGTTGATTTATATCAGTACTCGTGAAAACCTGATCCCAACTATAGAGATAGTCATGCGAGCTTTCCTGAATAACCTGGATGTAAGCGTTTGAATTTTGTTCATTCAAATCGGTAAACGCATACTTTCCGGAACTGATCTGATAAGTACCGGTTACCTGGCTCCATCTGGAATCAGTTAAACCAAAGGTTTCTAATAAGTTGGAGTCAATTCCATACCATTCGTCCGGATTCAGCTGATTTTGAGCAACAAGAAAATATGTGGCATCTATTGATCCCTGCGAATCAACATCAGTAAACTGAACACTGAAATCATCTGTTTTCCAATCCTGAGGAGTAATAATTGTACTTATAGGCGGATCTGTATCGTTTAGCGTGGAAGTATAACTGGCAATCCAGCCTGCATCAGTGGTTGAACAATCACTTCTGAATTCAAGTAAAAGTGAAGCTCCGCTGCTGGTAATTATCCCCGGAGAATTGGTTCCGGTGTACGATCCGATTAATGTTGCATTCACAGAATCACCATCATAGATAAATAGATAGTCATAATCCTGTTCAAGTGAGAAGGAAGAAAAGTTTATCGTTATGGTTGCAGCGTTTGCGGGCTGGATCAGCCACAAATTGCGTTCATCATCCATGTAATCTCCGGAGGAACCTCCTGTATCTGTTAATGTTCCGGAAGCAGAAGAAACCAAAACAGGTGTGTAAGTATTGTTAATCAACTTGTAGTACTTTTCCCAGTCCCAATACACTCCCGGATCGGTGTGCGTTTGGTTGGGGTAGTGTTGGTGACCTTTGATTTTAGTACAACCGCCAAGTGTATTGATACCAACTGTTGCAGGTCCATAATATGTACGTAATGGAGGAATTCCGTATCCGCTGTTGACGATGTCTCTGCTGAGGTCTGCTGAAGCCTCATACATGGCCTGTGTATACCAGGCAGGATTATCCACATATCCCTCATGCTCGTATCCGATAGTGTACGGGTTTTCTGTTCCGACATGCCAGGCCTTGTCTTCTTCCAGAACCATTTGCGTGATTTGACCGTCGGAAGAACGTACGACATAATGAGCGGACACACTTGCACTGCAGTTTTGAAACCAGGAAATGCAGCTGGCATAAGCTCCCTGTACCGTATGAATAGTAATGGCACTGATTGCAGTCCCGTTTCTTGATGAGAAGTTGCAACTGGCAGCCGGATTCCAAATGGCAGGACCGTACTGTGTGCTTTTGTCCGGAGTAACTGTGAATAATGAAAGCTCATCATTTGATTTGATTCCATTTTCGGTGAATTTCACCCTTGAACTGCTCAATACCTTATAATTCTCAGTTCCAAAAATGGATTCCAGATCAAAATGGTACGGTGTAAAGTTGTGCGTCTGAGCAAAATCAGTCGAATTCATGAATTTTAACACCTGATAAACCTGCATTTCTTTTGCCAGAAAATTCACATATCCGGTATCCGGTATCTCACTTAACTGATGAAGAACCTCACGAATAGTTGCCGGATCATTGGGTGCCAATGACATATTGATACGCATGTATTCGTACGTTGAGGCATAGGCGGTGATCTGTACATTTGGATCGGCTTTCTGTTGTGAAACAGATATGCCGCTTATTGTAGCAATCGTTTGGCCGTTCTCCTTAAAATAGTTTGCACCATCTTCAAAGAGCCCCATAACACCGTACGCGGAAGGCATACCCGTACACGACGGTGCAGGGTCGATCAAATGTACCATTCGGGTATTGGACCAGGATATCGCTTCAAGCAATCCCTTTGGCAAGTCAGGATGATTCTGGTATGCTATACCGAAATTTATACTTTGCGCAAAAATTGAGGTCGTAGTGAAAAGAGTTATGAAGATCGGTAGTAGTCTCATTTGTAGTTGCTTTTGTCACTACAAATTTAGTGCACTACAGAAGAAGAATCTAATTTTTTTTGCCCTTTCTTTTCTCTTGTAACCACTTTGGTTGGCGGTTTTCAGGTGCTTTACCGATTAAGGCTTCCGCCATATCATCACGATGAGCCCGATGTAAAATTCTCCTGATCTTTTGATGGTTCTCTTTTTTGTACCAGAAGAAGAAAGATCGTTGATTCAGCTTCTCTTCTTTTTTCTTGGTTGTTTCAATAGGTTGAAGCGTATATGGATGTACACCACTATAATAAATAACGGTAGCTACGGTCATGGGTGTAGGGGTAAAATCCTGAACCTGTTCCAGCTGAAAGCCCATGTCTTTTGTTTCCAATGCTAAATTGGCCATATCCACATCATCACAACCCGGATGAGAAGAGATAAAGTACGGGATCAACTGTTGTTTCAGTCCGTGTTTGGCAGATAGCCTGTCATATTTCTCCTTGAACTTATGAAAGTACTTAAAGGAAGGCTTCCTCATTACTTTCAGCGTTCTGTCTGAAGTGTGTTCCGGGGCAACTTTTAACCTTCCGCTTACATGACGGGTAATAACCTGTTCAATATATTCGTCATGATTACCATCTTCATTGTTCTTGTTAAAATCATCCACGAGCAGGTCATAACGAATACCGGAGCCGATAAATGCTTTTTTTACTTTCGGGTTAGCATCTACTTTTCTGTAGAGTTCCGTCATTGGCTTGTGAGAAGTATCCAAATTAGTGCAGATAACCGGATGAATACAACTTGGACTACTACAGCGGGCACAAATCGCTTCATCTTTGCCTTTCATTTTATACATGTTGGCAGATGGCCCTCCAAGGTCCGAAATGTATCCTTTGAATTCCGGGTGTTCAACAACTTCTTCTACTTCTTTTAGTATGGATCGTTCACTTCTTGAAGCAATGAATTTTCCCTGATGAGCGGAAATAGTACAAAAACTACACCCACCAAAACAACCCCGATGCATATTGATCGAAAATTTGATCATATCATAGGCAGGAATAGCTCCACGCTTCTTGTATTTAGGATGAGGTAAGCGCGTATAAGGCAGATCAAAAGATGCGTCGATCTCCTTTTCCGTCATCGTTTTGTATGGAGGGTTGATTACGAGTAATTCGGAACCAACGCGTTGTGTAATCCTGTTCGCATGCCATTTATTGGATTCAACTTCCACAATTTTAAAATTGGTGGCATATTTCAATTTGTCATTCAGACAGTCATCGTGACTAGCCAGTTGAACGGTTTCCCAGGATTTATTTTTAGGAAGTTCTTCATTTGCAGCTTGCATGAAAGCAACCTGTTTGATCGTTTTTAACGATTCAAAAGGAACACCCTTCTTCAATAACCGAAGCATTTCCCGGAGTGGTTGTTCTCCCATCCCGTAAACCAACAAATCTGCTTTGGAATCAGCCAGGATTGAGGGCATTAATTTATCCGACCAATAATCGTAATGGGTAACTCTGCGCAGTGAAGCTTCAATACCTCCGATCATCACAGGTACATCAGGATAAAGTTCTTTCAGGATTTTACTATAAACGATTGTTGCATAGTCCGGTCTAAACCCTGCAGCACCTCCGGGAGTATAAGCATCCGTGGAACGAATCCGTTTATTGGCAGTGTAGTGATTAACCATCGAATCCATACAACCTGCAGTAACACCAAAGAAATATTTTGGACGCCCGAATTTTTTAAAATCTCTCAGATCATCCTTCCAGTTTGGCTGTGCTACAATAGCAACACTAAATCCTTCGTCTTCAATTATACGACCAATAACCGCTGTTCCGAACGAGGGATGATCAACGTAGGCATCCCCTGAGATGATAACAACATCAACGGATTCAAAACCGCGCTGCTGAAGCTCTTTTTTGGTTAAAGGGAGCCAATCTGTTATTGGTCTTTCTTGATTCATTGTGCAAAGTTAAGTTAATTGTCGGTGGATTTAAGTTTCTTCTGCTTTAAACAACTATATTCAGATTGTTTTTATCTTGTAGGGAATGAGCCTGAGTCGAACGATATTCTTTTTTACAGCACTTACTCTGCTCAGCGGATGTAAGCAGGAGGAGGATGCCAATTCGAAGGCGGTTCGCAAGCTAAGTTATACCCCCACACTTATTAATTTTGGAAGAAATCTGCCCGATCTTGAAAATGAGGTTTCCTTTCCGGTTTGGTATAATGACTCCATTTTAGTCGTACATGGCATAAAAAAAATTGAGAGAATCTACATGATTCCTTCAGATGATTCCGATTCAAGTGATATCAAATACAAACGGACATATCTGTTTGATAAAGCCGGAGGGATAAAGGAACTACAGATAGAGGAATACTATGAAAATTCCCTGATCAGTAAAAGTCAGTTTAAGTACGTTAAGTCTGTTGACGAATATGGATATGGTGAAGTGAAGCGAATGGCTTCCGCAATGGATTTTGGAGATCAGTATAAAGTTTACAAATCCAATTACTTTTCTGATTTTTTGAGTTACACCTACAAAGAAGAAGGGATGACCAATTATTATGTGCCGGATCAGAAATTCTGGAAAGTGCTGAAAATAGACTCTTTATTGGCGCCAGGGTCGGATGACCGGATTAATTATGGAACTCCGGCTAAACTCTACAGAAGTTTTAAAGTAAAAAACAAGGTGGAGGAATCTGAAGTCCTCGAATTTGAATACGATAAATCCAAAAAAATACTACTGGCAATATCCATTGATAATTATCCGTTTTTCACAATGCGAAGATTTAACTTTGGCGAAAAAGACAAGTGTGTGGGGTACATTGACTCATTATTCAGCGGTGAAAATTGTTTGAACTCCATTCGGACATCAATCACGTACCAAAATGAGGTGTTACCGGTTATGATCTTTCACAGACATCTCAATCAAAAAGGAGAATTATTATATACAGAGACCGAACAATTTAATTATGAATATTTCAACTAAGTTTTCTTTCATTCTTTCCATTCTGTTATTGAATGTTTCTTTAGCTCAAAAAATAGACAGTACTACTTATCTAGGGGAAAAGGTATATGTCTATCCGTTTAGGGTGGCTTACAATGTTCATATAGCGTATCGTTCGGCGGTGGATGTCAATTCATTGGTTGAATTTTCTTTTAATAACTACAAAAAAGAAATTGCGAGTGAGCTAGGGGAAGAAGTGGACGTAAAGGATCTGAAAAAGTTGATGAAGAGCATCAACAAGAGTTATGGTATGGAAAAGACCTATAAATCCGGTAAATTGAAAAAAGCAATTAAGGATAATCCATATCCTCTGATGCAGCCATATTACTCCTTTTCTCAGGATATTGTCCCAAGTCTGGACCCGATTCCGGATGGTAAGTATATTCAATACTTTGAGCCATATTGCTTGTTGGACAGTAAAGGAAACTGCAGAAGTTCCGGCGAATTGGTTGCAGGTGTTTTCCACATTAAAAACGGAATGCTGGAAGGTGAAGCTGCGTGGTTCAACCTTCAGGGAGATACGCTTAAATATGGTTCTTTCAAAGATGGTATCAAGGAAGGCAAATGGTATCTCGAATCTCAAAGAACACATAATTATAATCTGGACAGGGATGATATTGAGCAATATATCGCAATAGGGTATCCGTCTATGGACACAATTGTTGAAATCGCGGAATATAGAAATGGCGCAAAAAATGGCCGCTATCTCTATTATTTTGACTCGAAATTTCCGGTAAGTGAAGGGCAATATAAGGACGGTGAAGAAGTTGGAACATGGATATCTAGAAAAACAAACGGACCCCGTTACATTGGAGGAGATTATAATTGGAATAATGAGGAGATAACCAGTAGATATACGATCAATGAAAAGCAGGATTCCAGTTCTGCAGTTAAACGGATCTGGATTCGAAACGGATTAGTAACACACTATAATTACACCTGGCCGGAATTTGATTTTTTACCGGAGTTTGATATCCCTGAACCACCGAGTGACTTGTTCAAACCAAATTTTGCCACCAATCCGAATCTGGATCTCGAAAATGAAGCAATTAATAGTTATGATGAAAGTTACGGAGATGTAAGGTATTATGAAGAAGGGTATTATGGAGAATACGGAATGTATAATTATAATCAACCAAGGTATTATGATACGGAGCTAGAAGAATACCGAAACAGGGGGGTGATTTCGGATAGTATTGGATTAATCCCGGGTTATCTCGACGTTTACGAAGTCAGATATCCGAACGGACAATTATTTGGCAAATGGGATTTCAGCAGTTCTGATCCTTTGATCGATGACACTTTATTCTGGGATAATGGTATTCCGCATGATATCATCGTTTTTAATTCTGATTCCAATTACTACGAAAGAAGCTTATTTGATTACAAAGGGAAGCTTTTTCAAAAATTGGTTTATGATTCACTGGGAGATTTTTCCAGGGTAGACTTTGAGTTTGACACTCAGGAATATACTGAAATAGATGGATTTAAGGTAGTTATACCGGATTATGGAAATTACACCTATCAATGCTATGATACATTGGAACAGGAACTATCGTCTCCTGTACTTTTATATGGTTCATGGTCAATGCTTGATCAGGCAAAAATCTATGACGAAATCTATGACCCTGAGTCCCGCACATTGGCTACGTGTTCCTATTCAATGCTTGGAAATAAAAGAAGTAGTGAAACACAGGTTTTCAGTGAGGATTTTAATAGCTGGACAGGTAAGGACAGCTTGTTTGCCGGACCACTTATGCTGGTTGCTACGCGTTCAGCATCCATATATGAAGGTTGGGAAATTGATTCCCTTTCTCAGACGAACGTCGGAATGGTCTACGAAAGATACAATATAACCTCTGATCACGAATTGTTTAAAGATGGTCAGCTCTACACGGGACCGGTTGAGGTTAATATGGATAAATCAAAGTTCAGTATCTCCAAAGACGATCTTACGATTGACCTTCCAAAAAATACCAGAAATACGTATAAAAAGCGCTTTAATAAAATTGCGAAATACATTTATAAAGGCAAGATGTGGGATCCGCTTTTGCAATCCTATTTAAGTTCTGATCAGGCGGACATCAATCTGGGGCCACAGTTTATGACTAATTTCTTTGGCTCTCCGTTAGGGTACGTTTTTGAAGATTACAATTACATGTATGAATTCGAAGAGTATGGATATGGTGACGAAGATGATTTCGGTACGATGGCCAGGCTGACAGGTTATATGCATGAAGGAAAGCCGAGCGGAGAGTGGGTTTCTTATGATAAGAAAGGAAAAATGAAAGTTGTGGCTCATTTTGTTGATGGGATGCTCGATGGTAATTTACAACGATATCAGTACCAGTATCCGAAAATTGAAGATGAATACGATTACTATATGATGGAATCTGAATTTGAAGATTCATTTCCTCCAAAAATAACCTATTATATGTCGGAAGAAACTCATTACAAGAACGGGATGAAAGATGGTTTATATACCCAATACAATTGGTTGGGAGAGATTACAAATCAATCTGAGTTTAAAGAGGATTACAAAAATGGACTTAGCATTGAGCGAAATAATCTGGCATACTCAAAAGCGAACTTTTTGGACGGAATGTTGGACGGATATCTGCAGACCTATCTTACTCTGAAAGATCAGGACACCATTTTGTTGTACGATATTAATTTTCAAAACGGGCTTTTACAGGGAGAATCGAAGGCATATCACCTGAACGGTAATTTGGCGAAGAGAGGCTTTTTCTTAAATGGTGAGCCGATAGAGGATTATGAAGCTTACGATTCTCTGGGATTCAAATACCACTATGTGAAGTTTCTTTATTCATTCCCGGTTGAAGAGAAGATCTGGGAAGAAAATGAGTTGAGCGTGAAATATAACTTTGATTGGAGAGACTCCATTTATTTCGAACCATCCGACATTACCAGTTCACAAAGTCTGGAATCGATGTTGTATGATCTTGGTTTCGGAGGTGATTATTTGGAACAACCTTATTACGGAAGACCATCTCTGGTAAATAAAACAGGTATTGAATATGAAATGACGAAATATTATCCGAATGATCAGGTGGCGCGTCATGGATACATCACAAATGGTAAAAAGACGAATTGTTGGATGTATTACAACTATGACGGTGACTTCCTTTATGAAGTAGATTATTATGACACCATAATTGAACTGGATGATTCGATAAAATTTAAAGTCAAGGGGCTTTTGACGGATTATGACGATAAGACCGGAGATCCGCTCTATAAAGCTTATATCATTGAAAAGTTCGAAAAGTATGACTGTTCACACAGTGATCATTATGAAATCCGGCAATTATGGACCATTGAACAATTCCATGATACAGTTGACAGAATGAATGGCTATGTGCGCAATTTCTACGACAATGGAACGATACAAAGCGAAGGTCAGATGAAAGACGGTTTACCGACAGGTTTCTGGAAATTGTACGATCCGTTCGGAAAGCTGCACCAATACGGTCAGTACGTTCTGGGGAAAAGACAAGGGAGATGGCTGTCAGGTGATTTGTCTAAGACAAAGTACCTTGGAGACATCTGCCTGAATCCGAATTTACCGGATCTCGAAGATGAACTATCCTATCGGGAAAATTTACTGGATGTGAATATTACGACTTATCATCTCGGCAAAGCCACAAGTCAGCAGTATTATGATATCAATATGAATCGTTTTATTGATAAAGATGAAGACGAAACAAACGACTAAACTCCAAAGACTATCTTATTTTTGTAAAAAGGAACTGAAATGAAGTTAACGAAGGGGGATGGCACTGTTTGTCCCAATCAGGTATTAATATACAGTGATAAGCTGTTAAAATCAAAAGATAAAGCCGTTAGTGCTTTAGCTTTAAAATTTAAAAACGATAAGAATCTGGAGTATTATGATCTAAAATCGGTAGAAGGTCAGATCTTCATGATCAGAGAGGGCTTAAATGCTGAAAAACTCAGAACTTACGGAGCTAAGGTAAGAGCTGTTCTGGATCCTAAAGCTCAATCAATAGAATGTCATGGTGATCACTCGGAGCTTTTTGACGTTTTAGAAGGGTTTACCCTGGCATCCTATCAGTTTATTCACTATTTCAAGGATCAGGAGGAAAAGGAATATAAACTGGAGGCAGTTTTGGTAGATGCCGATTTTGATCCTGAGATGATCATGCAGTTACACAACATCAACGAAATGGTGTCGTGGACAAGAGACATGGTGAATGAACCCGTATCTTTTCTTGATGCGGAGCAATTTGCGGGTGAGATAGAGGAACTGGGGAAACAAACCGGATTTAAGACAACTATTCTGGAGAAAACCCAGATAGAGTCATTGAAAATGGGAGGACTTCTCGCTGTAAACAAAGGGTCTATTGATCCTCCGACATTTACAATTTTGGAGTACAAACCAAAAAATGCGAAGAATAAAAAACCATTGGTACTGGTAGGAAAAGGTGTTGTTTACGATACGGGAGGATTAAGTATAAAACCTACCCCAAATTCTATGGATATCATGAAAAGTGATATGGCAGGAGCAGCTTGTGTTGCCGGATCTATAGGATTAATGGCTCTGGAAAAATTACCGTATCATGTAATCGGATTAATACCGGCTACCGATAATCGTCCAGGACTAAATGCTTATGCACCGGGTGATATTGTTACCATGTTTGATGGGACTACCGTTGAGGTGTTGAATACGGATGCCGAAGGAAGAATGATATTGGCTGATGCATTGGCTTACGCCAATAAATATAAACCGGAATTGGTGATAGATGCTGCAACATTAACGGGGGCGGCGCACCGTGCAATAGGAGAGCATGCAGCCATCATAATGGGAAATGCCGAAGATGAGGTTTTTGAGAAACTGGAGCTCGCCGGAAACAAGGTTTTTGAGCGCATTGTAAGATTTCCTTTTTGGGAGGAATATCTGGAAGAAATGAAGTCGGGTATCGCCGATTTAAAGAATATCGGCGGACCAAGTGCCGGGATGATAACTGCGGGAAAATTTTTGGAGCACTTTGTAAAAGCACCATACGTCCACATGGATATCGCTGGTCCGGCCTGGTTAGATAAAACCGTTGCATATCGATCCAAGGGAGGTAGTGGTTATGGAGTTAGATTGTTATATCAATTTGTAAAGGATTTATCGAATGAGTAATGCAAATCACAATATTAAGGTAGGGATCACAATAGGTGATATTAATGGAATAGGGCCGGAAGTCATTATGAAGGCACTGGACGATCAAAGAATTCTCCAGGATTTTACCCCGATTATTTATGCCTCTTCAAAAGTGCTGGCTTTTCACAAGAAGCATTTGAAGCTGGAAGAACTTCAATATCAATCCATCAAAAGTGCGGATGAAGCAACAACACCAAAAATTTATGTGGTGAACCTGTGGAAGGAAGAACCGGAATTCAAATTGGGTGAAGTAACTCAAACAGGAGGGAAATGTGCTTTTGAATCATTGGAAGCCGCTACACAGGATTTGGCATCCGGTAAGATCGATGTGCTGGTAACCGCGCCGATTTCCAAGGAAGCGATGGCTAAGGCAGACTTTAAGTTCCCAGGACATACAGAATACCTGGCAGATTTATCCGGTCAGCAGGATGCACTGATGCTAATGGTTGCTGATAAGTTACGTGTAGGACTGGTAACAACTCACGTTGCGCTATCAGAAGTTTCTAAGTTAATTACTATAAACAGTGTTTATTCTAAGTTAAAGGAATTTGAATCAAGTTTAAAACGCGATTTTGGAATTCGCAGACCAAGAATTGCAGTACTGGGATTAAACCCGCATGCAGGCGAGCACGGAAAAATGGGAGAAGAAGAACAATCTTCTATTATTCCGGCCATTAATCGTGCAAAAAATGAAGGGTTGCTGTGTTTTGGCCCTTACCCGGCTGATGGCTTTTTTGGTTCAGGCGCGATTACAGAATTTGATGGGATTCTCTCGATGTATCATGATCAGGGACTAACAGGGTTTAAAGCCCTCGCATTTGATCAGGGAGTGAATTTCACAGCGGGCTTACCAATTGTTCGCACATCACCTGATCACGGAACGGCTTTCGATATTGCCGGAAAGAATATGGCTTCACCGGATTCTTTCCGGCAGGCACTCTATTTGGCCGTAGATGTTTATCGCACCCGAATTTTCGAAAAAGAGATCGTTTCTGATGTACTCGAAGCGAGTCCGATGAAGGAAAAGCAAACAAAAGAGAAATAATTGACAGGAATAGGTTGATATTTGTTTGAAATTACTACCTTTGCCGTCCAATTTTTTGTAAAAAGTGGCTTCACGAGATAGATCATTTATTATCCCATTCGTTGGCTTAAAGCTGGGAAAGCATGATTTTGAATTTTCTATCGGTGATGAGTTCTTTGATAATTATGAGTACACTGTAATCCATAAAGCGAACATAAAAGGGACGCTTGAACTGGAAAAAAAGGAGACCATGTTGATTGGTGAATTCGAAATAGAAGGAACCGTAAAAACAACGTGCGACAGATGTGGTGGAGATTTGGATCTTCCGATACATGGGGCTTACCGTCTGATCTTCAAATTCGAAAATGAAGAATCAGAAGATGAAAGTCTGGTGGCGATCGGGGCAGAAGCATTTGAATTGGATACCGCGGATTACTTCTATGAGTTGATTACGGTTTCATTACCTGCGCGCAGTTTGCATGAAGAAGGCGAATGCGATCCGGAGGTAATTGAAAAGCTGGAAGAATTTACAGGTACTTATGATGATTCGGAGGACGATGATGACGATGTAGATCCGAGATGGAATGCATTGAAAGATTTAAAATAGAAATTTAAGAATTTAAATAAAGTAAAATGGCACATCCTAAACGCAGGGTATCGACAACCCGCCGTGACAAGAGAAGAACACATTACAAAGCGGTTGCAAATAACATCGCAACATGTCCTACAACTGGACAACCGCACCTTTTTCACCATGCTTATTGGCATGAAGGAAAACTTTACTACAAAGGAAAAGTAGTAGCTGAGAAAGAAGTAGCAGTATAATCTGTACATTTGTTCTTCATTTTATGAAGATAGGTATAGATGTATTGGGTGGAGATTTTGCTCCGGAAGCAAATCTCGAAGGAGCGGTTCTCGCAAAGCAGGAGCTAGGCGATAGAGCTACAATTGTATTGATAGGCGATCAGGATGGTATTCTTGATGGCCTTTCTGCATTGAATGTAAATGCATCCGATTTTGAAATCGTGCATGCACCGGATGTGATTACAATGCATGATCATCCGACCCGGGCGATTCCTCAAAAGCCAAACAGCTCTATTTCCATTGGTTTTGATCTGTTGGCAAAAGGAGAAATCAATGCATTCGCAAGTACCGGAAATACTGGGGCAATGCTCGTTGGTTCGATGTACAAAATCAATACAATCCCCGGTGTAATTCGTCCTTGTATCACATCAACTTTGCCTTGTATCAATGGGTCGGAAGCTATACTGTTAGACGTTGGTTCGAATGCAGATTGTAAACCGGACGTATTGTATCAATTTGCTGTACTCGGTTCACTATATGCAAAACACGTTCAGGGTAAGCCAAATCCATCTGTTGCATTGCTGAGTATTGGAGAAGAAGAATCGAAAGGGAACCTGCTGACTCAATCTGTACACAAATTGCTTTCCGATTCAAACGACGAACTGAATTTTGTCGGTAATGTCGAAGGGTACGATCTGTTTACGGGTAAGGCAGATGTAATCGTATGCGATGGATTCACAGGTAATATTGTGATCAAAGAGGCGGAAGGGATGTACTCACTTATGAAGAAAAGAGGAATTAAAGACGAATTCTTTGATCGGTTTAATTACGAAAATTACGGAGGGACTCCAATTCTTGGAGTTAAAGGAAACGTTATTATTGGTCACGGAATTTCAAACGGTATAGCTGTTAAGAATATGATTCTTCATTCATTTGAAGTAGCAAGTTCGGGGCTTACCTCAAAAATAAATCTAGCATTTAATTAAAAATTATGGGAAAGATTACAGCGGCGATCACAGGAGTAGCGGGATACCTTCCTGATTATATCCTAACGAACGAGGAACTTTCTACAATTGTGGATACTTCAGATGAATGGATTACCTCCAGAACAGGTATCAAAGAGAGAAGGATCATGAAAAATGGCGCTTCATCGGATATGAGCGTCGAGGCTGTACGCGCCCTGCTTGAAAAGACAAATACGAAACCTGAAGAGGTGGATTTGGTTATTGTGGGAACGGTAACACCGGATTACCCATTTCCGAGTACATCAAATGTTTTGTGCGATAAATTGGGACTGAAAAATGCCTGGGGGTACGACCTCATCGCAGCATGTTCAGGTTTTATCTATGGAATTTCTACCGGAGCACAGTTCATTGAAACGGGTCGCTATAAAAAGGTAATCGTAGTAGGAGTGGACAAAATGTCTTCCATTATTGATTATCAGGACAGAACTACATGTGTCATATTTGGAGATGGTGCAGGAGCTGTGATGTTGGAACCAAATGAAGAAGGTTTGGGGATCCAGGACTTCATCTTGCATGCAGATGGTTCAGGTAGAGAGTACTTATTACAGCCTGCCGGAGGATCTTTGAACCCTGCTTCACACGAAACGGTTGATCAACGCATGCATTTCGTAAAACAGGAGGGGAAACAGGTATTCAAATTTGCCGTAACGAATATGGCAGAAGTTTCCGCTCAGATCATGGAAAAAAACAACCTGAGTTCGGAAGATGTGGATTGGTTGGTGCCACACCAGGCGAACCTGAGAATTATTGATGCAACTGCAAATCGTATGGGGCTTCCCAAAGAGAAAGTAATGATCAATATTCAGAAATATGGTAATACAACTGCAGGTACATTGCCACTGTGCTTGTGGGATTATGAAAAACAATTGAAAAAAGGAGACAATCTGATCCTTTCTGCATTCGGTGGTGGATTTACTTGGGGAGCAGTTTACATCAAATGGGCTTACAATTCCTAAAAATATTATTTTTACTGCGTTAAATTCTTTTGAAAATGAACATTAAAGAAATTCAAGACCTGATCAAATTTGTAGCAAAATCAGGTGTA
This sequence comes from Crocinitomicaceae bacterium, assembly GCA_003247185.1. Classification (GTDB taxonomy): domain Bacteria; phylum Bacteroidota; class Bacteroidia; order Flavobacteriales_D; family Crocinitomicaceae; genus UBA4466. The sequence continues at coordinate 31,837 of QKAV01000227.1, read as the reverse complement.
AGTGAAGTAGAAATCGAACAAAAAGATTTTAAACTGACAATTAAAACTCAGGACTTATCTGTTCGTGAAGAAAAACAAATTATCGTTCAGGCTGCTCCTGCAGCTTTGCCTCAGGTTGCAGCAGCACCTGTTGCAGCTCCGGTACCTGCGGCAGCACCTGCAGCTCCAGCGGCACCTGCAGCGAGTGATGATTCAAAATATATTACGATTAAATCTCCGATGATCGGTACGTTCTATCGTTCACCTGGTCCGGATAAAGATGCATTTGTAAATGTAGGAGATACAGTATCTACAGGTACTACTGTTTGTATCATTGAAGCAATGAAATTATTCAATGAGATCGAATCAGAAGTTTCAGGTAAGATCGTGAAGGTATTAGTGGATGATTCTTCACCTGTAGAATATGATCAACCATTGTTCTTGGTAGATCCGTCTTAATTCGTTTTACACTACCTTTTTAAGGGTAATTAAATAATGTCTTATGGCAATGTTTAAAAAAATATTGATCGCCAATCGTGGTGAGATTGCCTTGCGTGTTATTCGAACGTGTAAGGAAATGGGAATAAAAACGGTTGCGGTGTATTCTACTGCGGATAAAGATAGTTTGCCTGTTCGCTTTGCGGATGAGGCAGTATGTATCGGACCGGCGGTTAGTGCACAATCGTATTTATCGATTCCAAATATTATCGCTGCGGCTGAAATTACAAATGCCGATGCGATTCATCCGGGATACGGATTCCTTTCTGAAAACGAGAAATTTTCTCGCGTTTGTCAGGAACACAATATCAAGTTTATCGGAGCTACTCCGGAACAGATTGCCGGAATGGGAGACAAGTCAAACGCGAAAGCAACTATGATTGCTGCAGGTGTACCTTGTATTCCCGGTTCAGATGGTCTTTTGAAAGATCTTGCTGATGCAGTTAAAGTAGCTAAGAAAATCAAATATCCTGTAATCCTTAAAGCTACTGCCGGAGGTGGTGGTAAAGGAATGCGTGTTGTTTGGAAAGAAGAAGAGCTGGAAAATGCTTGGAACAAAACCCGTCAGGAAGCCGGAGCTGCCTTTGGAAACGATGGGATCTACATGGAGAAATTCATTGAAGAGCCACGTCATATTGAAATCCAGATTGCCGGTGACCAATACGGAAATGCATGTCACCTCTCTGAGCGTGATTGTTCAATTCAACGCCGTCACCAGAAACTAGTCGAGGAAACACCGTCACCATTCATGACAGATGAATTGCGTGAAAAAATGGGTGAGGCCGCTATTAGAGCTACAAAGGCTGTGAACTACGAAGGTGTTGGTACAGTAGAATTCCTGGTTGATAAAAACCGTGATTTCTACTTTATGGAAATGAACACACGTATTCAGGTGGAACATACGATTACAGAAGAAGTAATTAACTACGATCTGATTAAGGAGCAGATAAAAATTGCTGCCGGTGAAAAGATCTCGGGTAAAAACTACTACCCGCAATTACATGCTATCCAGTGTCGTATTAATGCGGAAGATCCGTATACGGACTTCAGACCGTCTCCGGGAAAAATAACAAGTTATCATAGTCCGGGTGGTCATGGTGTTCGTATTGATACACATGCTTATGCCGGGTACATCATTCCGCCAAATTACGACTCGATGATCTCTAAACTGATCGTTGTTGCTCAGACAAGAGAAGAAGCGATCAAGAAAATGAAACGAGCGCTTGGGGAATACATTATTGAAGGTGTGAAAACAACAATTCCTTTCCATCAAAAACTCATGGAAAATGAGGATTTCATAAAAGGAAATTTCACAACGAAATTCATGGAAACATTCGAATTTTAAAATATAAGGGACAACGAAAGTTGTCCCTTTTTTTATTGTAATGATCACAGGAAAAAGTAATATCGGGAATAAACTGAGTCAAAGTACGGAGAATGCTTACAGAACCTTTAACAGTTTGAAAGGGGCTGAAAATGATTGGGAAATTTTTGAGGCAACAAAGGAAGAAATCAATGAGGCATTAATATTGGCATCTTCTGTTTCGGCAGCGTATGCTAAAACATCTTATGATAAAAGAGCTGCTTTTTTAAAGGCAATTGCCCATAATCTGGAGGTAAACAGGAGTGAGCTTACCCGTATTTTTTGTCTCGAATCAAGTTTGCCGCTGGATAGAGCGAATAGCGAATTGGATCGGACGATATTACAATTGAATTTATTTGCGGAATACATCCTGTCGGATACATTCCCGGAAGTTGTTAAACATAAGGGAACAAATGACCTTAGAAAGACCTACTTTCCACTTGGACCGATCGTGGTTTTTGGAAGTAGTAATTTCCCCTTTGCTTATTCCACAATCGGGGGAGATAGTGCCAGTGCATTAGCTGCCGGATGTCCGGTTGTTGTGAAGTCGCATCCGATGCATGCAGGGATCGGGGAATTGATTGCACAGCAAGTACTGGAAGCAGCAAAAGCTACCGGAATGCCCGATGGAATCTTCTCAAATCTAAATATCCGGTCACATGAATCAGGCGGGTATTTGATTAAACACCCGCATGTGAAAGGTGTCGGATTTACAGGAAGTCTGAGAGGCGGAAGGGCCTTGTTTGATATAGCGCAGCAACGCGAAGTTCCTATTCCTTTCTTCGCAGAAATGGGTTCCTTGAATCCGGTTTGTATCCATCCTTCGGCATTTGGAAATCGCCGGGAGATTGAACAATGGGCGTCTAAGTATGCTGTTTCAATTGCAACAGGAGCAGGTCAGTTTTGTACCAAGCCAGGTTTGATTATTTCCGTTAAAGGTGATGCTTTGGAAGAGTTCAAACAAGTCCTGATTCGTGAACTTGAAAAGTTAGGATCACATGCCATGTTGCATCCGGATCTGTTTTCCGGTTTTATGAAGGGAGTGGAGCAAACATCCGAAAATGTACGGGTAGAGACATTGTCAGGAAACATCAGTGAAACAGCTTCTTCTGTTAATTCCATACTTTTTAATTGTGATGCGGAGTATTTCATTAACAACCCCGATTTACAACATGAGATGTTTGGCCCTGCATCTATGATTATTGCTTGCGAGGATGTAAAGCAAATGAAGGAAGCCCTTTCGGTACTATCAGGACAATTAACTGGTACGTTGTTATACGAGGGGGAAGCGGGAGCCGACGTAAAAGAACTGTTTGAGTTGATTCAGGCGCGTGTAGGTCGCATTATCATTAACGGAGTTCCAACCGGAGTGGAAGTTTGCGAGGCAATGAATCACGGCGGGCCATATCCTGCGACCACTGACGAACGGTTCACAGCTGTCGGGACAAATTCGATCCGACGCTGGTTAAGACCAGTGGTTTTTCAAAATGTTCCGGAGGAATTGCTTCCCCCGGAATTAATCTGATCAACGTTTTTTGATCTGTCCTCCATCTATTAAAAACTGGAAGAATTCGACAGCTGATTGCTCAACCGGTCGGTAAGTCATGTTTAATTCACGTACACTTTTCTCATTGGAAGCATGCCAGGGATAACCAATGTTTTTACTCACTTCCGAACGTGTCATTCCAACCGTTGGGGCAATTAGCCATAATAACCACTTCGGCACTTTTTTAGTACCGATCGGATAATTAGGATACTTCTTTCTGATCACAGATGCCAACTGAAGAAATCCGGTGTCTTCTGATGAAATGATATAGCGCCCTTTGGCTTCAGGAGTAAATCCGGCGCGATAATGAGCTTCTGCCAGGTCGCGTACATCAATGCAGCCAATGTTCATTTCCGGCGCGCCCATTTTAAAATCGCCTTTGCCGATTTGTTTAAAAATGGAAAAGGATTCAGAAGTCCCATTGGGATTGATTCCCGGACCAATCACAAACGAAGGATTGATTGTTACCAGGTCCCAGTTGTTTTGCTCTGAGGCTAATTTCCATGCTTCTTTTTCAGCGAGTGTTTTTGAATAAGAATAAGGCTGGTGCTCCAAACTCGAAGAAGTGTTCCAAATCTCTTCTGTTAAGGTGTTATTCGGAGCCTGTTTTAAATCTACGGCATCTCCGTAAATGGCCGCACAGCTACTGGTAAGAACAACACGCTTCATCGTATTAGTTCTGTTTGCTGTTTCCAATACGTTTCTCGTACCTTCCAGTGCCGGATTGATCAGATCTTTTTGAGGATCTTTCACATTCCGGATGAAGGGCGATGCTGTGTGGAAGATTAACTCACAATGCTCAGCAGCTTGATCGAAGGATCCCTTGTCCAGGAGATCGGCCTTAAAAAATTTAATGCTTCCGGATGATTTGCTTTCGAGCTCTTTTAGCGGGGCGGTTTTAATGTTGTTTTCAGGATCTCTCACTGCAGCGTGAACAGTTAATCCTTCCTGAAGTAATCTTTCCACCAGTCTTCCGGCTACATAGCCTGTTGCTCCGGTAACCAGTACCGGTTTTGTTTTATCAATGTTCATTTTTAAAATATTTGGTAAGTATTTTTTGTGTCAATGCTGTCGGGTCACCACCTCGAAGCAGTATTTCAGTGGCCAGGCCGTCAATATAGATTTCAATTAATTGCGCCTCGAGCTCGGGAGATTCGAAACCAAGCGACTCAAAGGCTGCAGTTAGCTTTTGTTGCAATTGGTCAAACGCTTCCTGCGGGTAGTTGGCGCGTTGCCATTTTAAGGTGTATAACAACTTCCAGAATTCGTGTTCTTCAATGGGCACATGTGTCGGCAGGCAAATGGCTGATTCTATGATTTGTCTGGGATCAGTCATTTCTAAAATGGGTTCGATATATTGGGTCGCTTTATTTATTCCCTGGAGCAAAACGGCTTCCAACAGACCTTCTTTATTGTGAAAATGCCGAAAGATAAGTCCTTCGGAAACGTGCGCCTCAGTAGCGATCTGCCTTGTAGATGTTGCATCATATCCTCTAGAAGCAAATAGTTCCAGGGCCTTTGATAATATTATTTCTTTTTTAGACATAAAAGTGAGTAATCACTTACAAAAATATAAAATCAAATCTAATGAACAAATGGTATTGAAAAACTAATTTTCCGAAGTGATGGAATTAGATCGTGCTGTTTTATTTTTGAATCATGGCAGTAAATGCAGAAAAATACAATCGAAGAGGGCTTAGAACCAGTTATGTATCTACCGTTATTGGGATCTCTTTGGTTTTGTTTATGATCGGTCTTGTTCTGGGAGGTTATTTTGGTTTGGAAAATATTCAGAAGCAGGCAAAGGAAAGTTTACAGGCAGACATTTTCTTTTCGCCTGACTTATCTGATGCCGACATTAAACAAGTTGAACAGGAGTTGAAAACCTGGTCGGATTTCAGTGAAGTGATCTTTGTATCTCAGGATCGTGCGTTGGAAGAATTTGTCGGTTTGGGAGAAAAGGACGAAATCATGGAATTACTGGATGGTGAAAACCCTATTCCTACAAATATCTCATATAAACCGAAAGAAGAATTTGCTACCGTAGAGGGTATGCAAAAACTGAAAAAGAAGATCATGGAGGCCTATGGCGATCAGATCGAAACGATCAGTTATCAGGAGTCGAGTGTAGAATCAGTGAATCTGGGATTTAAGCAATTTGTGTTTCTATTTGGAGCAGTTGCAATTTTGTTAATCGTTATTGCGGTGGCTATGATCAACAATACGATTCGTTTGGCACTCTATTCAAAGCGTTTTTCAATTAAAACAATGCAATTGGTGGGGGCGACTTCGCGATTTATACGAAAGCCTTTCCTGACACAATCGATCGGAATTGGTTTTGTAAGCGGAATAATTGGTACTGCATTGCTGATGGGATTGTTCTACGCGTTGAATAATGCATTGGATTCTATAGAAATTACGTACGATCTGATTACCTTCGGAATATTAACCGGAAGCCTCATTGTTATTGGAATCATTATTTCGTATATCTCGACCTGGTTCGCACTTAACAAATATTTGCGTATGAAATTGGATGATTTGTATTAATTTTGGTTCTATGGATCAGAAAAAAAATCTTCCTTTCTCATTTCAAAAGGAAAACTATAAGTTACTTCTTGTTGGACTTGCTATTAATGTCCTTGGTTTTATTTTAATGATCGGAGGAGGAGCGGAGAATCCAAACGATTTTAATGCGGATGAGTTGTTCAGCCCAATTCGCATCACAATCTCTCCTATATTGATCATTTTGGGTTATGTTGTGATCCTTTACGCGATCATGAAAAAACCTAAATCCAAGAACTAAGATTAATTTCGTTTTCATGCTATTAGACGAATTCCGTGAAGGAAAAACGATTGTCGTTGATAAGCCTCTCGGGTGGACTTCGTTCGACGTGGTGAATAAAATTCGCTGGAATTTGAAAAAGCGATTTGGGATCAAGCGGTTTAAAGTTGGACATGCAGGCACGTTGGATCCTTTGGCTACCGGTGTTCTTGTAATCTGTACCGGGAGTCACACGAAACGCATCGAGTCATTGATGGCCGGTGAAAAAACGTACACTGGAAAAATTCTACTCGGAAAAACAACGCCCTCTTATGATCTTGAAACGGGTTACGACGCCGAATATCCTGTTGACCATATCACAGAGGAACAAATAAGAGAATGTGAAAGAGCATTTACGGGTGAACTTGATCAGGTGCCGCCTTTATTCTCCGCAAAACAGATTGATGGAAAACGAGCGTATGACCTTGCGAGAGCCGGAAAAGTGGTGGAGTTAAAACCAAATAGGATCAGCATACATGCATTGCGGTTATCCAGAACAGATGATACCACTCTGGAGTTTGAAGTAGCTTGCAGTAAGGGAACCTACATTCGCTCTCTTGCACACGATATAGGAAAATTTCTTCATTCGGGGGGAACACTGGTGGAACTGCGCAGGACTCGTTCCGGTGAACAAAAAATAGAGGATAGTTTAACTGTCGATGAATGGATCAATAAGATTCAGGAAGCAGAATAGTAAAAAAGAGGTATTTTATTTACCTTTGCAACCCTTTTTAGATATTTACGATTATGAGTATGAATAAGATGAAGTTGTCGCAATTTCAATTTGACCTTCCGGAAGAATTGATCGCGGCACATCCTAGTCCAAATAGAGATGAGTCTCGTTTAATGGTGGTTCACAGGGATACTGGTGAGATCGAACACAAATTGTTCAAAGATTTGATCGATTATGTGGATGAAGGGGATGTGATGATTCTGAACAATACACGTGTGTTTCCTGCCAGAATGTATGGAAACAAAGAAAAGACGGGTGCCAAAATCGAAGTATTTCTGCTTCGGGAGTTGAATCGCGAGAGTTTACTTTGGGATGTTCTTGTTGATCCTGCCCGCAAAATTCGTATTGGTAATAAATTGTATTTCGGTGAAGATGATTCTTTGGTAGCTGAAGTAATTGACAATACTACTTCCAGAGGACGTACGTTGCGTTTCCTGTTTGATGGTCCGTACGAAGAATTTAAGCGAATTATTACGGAATTGGGAGAAACTCCGCTTCCGAAATACATTGATCGCCCGGTGGAAGAGGACGATGAGGAGCGTTATCAAACCATATTTGCAAAAGTGGAAGGAGCGGTTGCAGCGCCAACAGCAGGTTTACACTTTTCACGCGAGTTGATGAAACGTCTGGAGTTGAAGGGAGCAGAATTTGCTGAGATTACACTTCATGTTGGATTGGGAACATTCCGTCCTGTTGAGGTTGAGGATCTTACGAAGCACAAAATGGATTCCGAGCAGGTAATTATTCCGGAGAAGAGTGCTGAGATTGTGAACGAAGCGAAGCGAAATAAGAAAAAAGTGTTTGCCGTTGGTACTACAACAATGCGCGCGATAGAAAGTTCGGTTTCAACGGAAGGTTTATTGAAACCTTATGACGGATGGACAAATAAATTTATTTTCCCGCCGTATGATTTCTCAATCGCGGATGCATTGATTACAAATTTCCATACACCGCTTTCAACGTTGTTAATGATGATCACTGCGTTTGCAGGATATGAGTTAACGATGAAGGCTTATGAAGAAGCGATCAAAGAAAAATATCGTTTCTACTCTTATGGAGATGCAATGTTGATCATCTAATGAATTCAAAATAAAGTAAAAGGGCATCCAATCGGATGCCCTTTTTAGTTATATATAACCTGAGTTGTGGCGTGCACTTAAATATTGGCTATTTTTGTCACCGAATTTCTTTCGAACATGCAAGAAGAAACAAAAACGCCGAGCAAATTGAAAATAATTCTGAGCTTTACCAAGTTCAGGCTGTCGTTTTTGGTAATTCTTTCTGCGCTATCCGGTTATTTATTTATGGGGGGCTCTGACTGGACAGAGATTACCTATTTGATGGTTGGGGGGATTTTGGTTACTGCAGCGTCAAACGGATCCAATCAGATTTGGGAAAGAGAACTGGATAAAAAAATGAAGCGAACTTCAGGAAGACCGCTTCCCCAGGGTAATATGAGTGTTACGGAAGCATACATTATCGTTGTTGTTTCCTTGATCGTTGGAACAGCTTTGCTGTATATGTTAAACCTCTATTCAGCACTGCTGGGATTATCAGCTTTTATTTCGTACGTATTTATTTATACTCCAATGAAACGCATAACCCCATGGGCAGTTTTTGTTGGTGCATTTCCAGGGGCTATTCCTCCGATGTTAGGAGCGATAGCACAATCGGATGAATTCGGACTTATACCGGGAATTTTATTTTTTGTACAATTTACATGGCAGTTTCCACATTTTTGGGCAATTGCTTGGGTGGTCTATGACGACTACAAAGCGGGAGGCTTTTCTTTACTTCCTTCAAAAGGAGGAAAAAACAAGAGCTCTGCTTTTCAGATTGTAGTATACTCGCTCGCTTTAATACCATTTAGTCTTGTTCCGTGGCTTCTTGGCTGGACAGGAATCGTTTCAATGATCGTTGCATCTGTTTTGGGAGCAGCGTTCTTTTTGTACGCATATCGACTTCTTCAAACCTGTGATGATAAAGATGCAAAACGTCTAATGTTCGCCTCTTTTTTCTATTTACCCATCATTCAATTCGTATATGTATTCGATAGAATTGAGTCGGCAATACCTTATTAAAAAATTATAGCATATGGAAAAGTATGAATTCCAGGACAACAACAAGGAACAGGTTGAAAAAGCAAAGAAGAACCTCGTTTACGTAGCGATCTTAAGTATTTTCATGTTATTTGCCGGTTTTTCATCGGCGTACATCGTGTCGATGGGTGATTCGTTTTGGCTGAAGTACCCCTTGCCGATGGCATTTTATATCAGTACGGTAATCATTGTTTTGAGTAGTATCACATTCCAGCTCGCGATCTATTTTGTGAAGCGCGGAAATCAAAGTGCCATGAAGGGACTTATGGTGATTACTTTACTTCTGGGTTTTGCCTTCGTTTATTCTCAATTCAAGGGTTATGGTCAACTAGTAGATGACGGGATTTACGCTGCGAATAATCACATCATAGTTACAGATGGTAAGTATGGAGATTATTTCGAGGTGAAAATGGATGGTAAGTTCATCGAAATTAATGGGAATGATTACCTGATAGCCGGAAAAATCATGTCACCGCAACAACGGGAAGACTACAGAAATTTCATGATGCAGTTTATCAAAACCAAAGAAGGAAGCGCATTTCATCCGGAACAATACGGAAAGCGTTTTGAAATCTATTTTGAGGATAGACCACTTCGTGTTTTGGATGGAAAGCTGGTGAACGCAGATTCAACGGAATTAAAATATTTGGACAATCAGCGATTGAGTTACCTGGCTGTCAATGTTCGGGACGGACGTGGAGATTTCTTCGTTCGCGGGAAGATGGGTAAAGACTTCCATATTTACTTTAAAGGGAAGGAACTGGAATATGTTGATAGAGAGCTGAGATTGGACGGAGTGAAATTGAAAAACTACCTTCAAATCAAGGCGATGGAGTCGGCAGATACTGCTTCTTCGTACTTATACATCATTACTTTTCTGCATTTGCTACATATTATTGTGACGCTTTTATATTTGATCAAAGTTGTAATACGTTCATTATCAGGTAAAATAAATGCCGATAATTCGATCAGCCTGAGAGCCTCGGGTATTTTCTGGCACTTTTTAGGTATATTGTGGCTTTATTTACTACTATTTTTGCTTTTTATTCATTAAACTTGCGATTAAAATTTATAAAAAATGTCTGGACACGCTACTAAACAGATCGACAGCAAGACACTTTGGGGAGGGAAAATTTCTCCTTTCAGTGCCAGTTATGGTAAGTTGATGATGTGGTTTTTCCTTGTTTCGGATGCATTGACATTCGGAGGGTTGCTGACTGCATACGGATTTACAAGACATGCAACGGAATCTGCATGGCCAATAGGAGAAGAGACGTTTAACTCTTTGCCATTCCTTGGTCACGGATTTCCACTACTTTATGTTGCATTGATGACATTTATCCTGATCGTTTCTTCTGTTACGATGGTATTGGCTGTTGAGGCCGGCCACAGAATGGACCGCAAAGGAGTAACAAAGTGGATGATTGCTACGATTATCGGTGGTTTCTTTTTCCTTGGATCTCAAGCATGGGAATGGTCACACTTTATTCATGGTTCAGAGTTCGGTAAGATCGAATTGGCTGATGGATCACAAGCTGTGATTCATGCAGAGCACTTCGGTGAGATCGAAAACTTTACTGTTACAGAAGCAGGACATCATCACAAAGTTGGAGAGAAAATCACAGACGATTTGATGCACCAATACCAACATGCTGCGGCAGAAGGTAATATAAAAGATGGTGTGATTACACTTCACGATGGTTCTAAAGCTACTATTGCTAAGAAATCAAACGAAGGTGTAGAGCTTATGATCAAGAGCAACGGATCTAAGTATGCCGTAGGAGACAAGATCGAAGGTGAGAACGCTGTGAAAATGTATGAAGACGTGATTAATTCAGGCGAAGCCGGACGTGTTATCTACGGAGCGAACTTACAACAAAATGAGTATGGTCCGCAACAATATGCGCAATTCTTCTTCTTTATTACTGGATTCCATGGATTCCACGTATTCTCAGGAGTAATGATCAATATTATCATCTTGTTAATGGTACTTGGTGGTACTTTACATAAAAGAGGACATTACGAGATGGTTGAGAAAACAGGACTTTACTGGCACTTTGTCGATTTGGTATGGGTCTTCGTATTCACATTCTTCTACTTGATTTAATTAACTAAGAAAACTGTATCACCATGGTAAGAGATGATATTTATGAATATTCTTTGGATGCACATCATTCTGAAGAAGAAGGAAGGAAAATAAGAAAGAAAATCCTTTTTGTAACTGTATTGCTGACTGTTATTACTACAGTGGAAGTAATGTTAGGTGCATTTATTAAACAGGATTGGGGTATTTATTGGACGATCACAAAATGGTTCTTTATCGCGTTGACGCTTGTTAAGGCGGGTTATATCGTATTGACGTTTATGCACCTTGGAGATGAAAGAAAAGGCTTAAGAGCGGTGATTCTTGTTCCTTACTTCATCTTTATCCTGTATTTGATATTTATCCTGTTGTGGGAAGGTACGTCTGTTCATCACATTTGGACAGGAGCTTAATTAACGTTTTTCATGGCGAAAGGTAATTTAGCCGGTCGTTTAAAAGTATTAGTAGCATTTATACTTTTATTCGGACCGGCTTCTGTTTTAATATTCCTGGGGACCCGGGGATGTGAACACCGGTTCAAGGAACTGGATGATTATGGAGAATTGCATTCCTATTCTTTTATAGACATTGATGGGAAAAAGCACAACTCGTCAGAATTCAGGGATAAGGTTGTTCTGATTGCAAACCTCCAAACTACTTGTCCGGATGATTGTGCAATTTCTGTCTGGCATCTGGATCAATTGATTTATCAAAAAATCCGTAGTAATAAAAACGAGAAGAATGAAGTGAAAATCATTTCATTTGTCACGGACGAAAATGGAGACCCGGTTGAAGACATCACCGCTGCGAGTGAAATGCTTAAGGACCTGGTGGAAGATTATGATCCCGAAATCTGGATGGTTGCAAAAGGAGACCCCGGAAAGATTTATGACATCGAAAGTAACGGCGAAAACTTATACCGCGAAGGAGATGAATTTTTCGGAGGTAAATCATATATGGAACTGATGTTACTGTCAGACAAGCGAAATCACCTTCGTATGTCCATGTCAGGTAAACAGGAAGGGCATATCCGCAGAATGTATGAACACATAGCACTGTTATTGAAGCAATATGATAAAGAATCAAAAAGGAATCATAAATAGTTTAAGTGTCCTGACACTTTTTATTCTTCTTTTCAGCTCATGTACGGAAGAGAAGAAACAGGAATTGGTGCTTCCGATCTTAGGAGAGCGTGATCTTGAAGTGATAACGGTTGATGGTGAGGAAATAGAAGATACGGTTTATCACACGGTTCCGGAGTTCGCTTATATTAATCAGGATTCCGTGATGGTGCATTCGGATGATTTGAAGGGTAAGATATGGATCGCTGATTTTTTCTTTTCACATTGTCCGTCAATTTGCCCTCCTATGACATCGAATATGAAACGCTTAAATCTGAATACAAAGGATCTCGAATCTAAGGTTCAGTTTTTAAGCTTCAGTATTGACCCCGACAGAGATACGCCTACGCGCTTAAGGGAGTACATTAAAACGTATGGAATTGAAGCAAATAACTGGTACTTCTTCACTGGAAATGAAGAAGAAACACACTTACTGGCAAAAGAATTCTTTAATGGTGCAGAGAGAGATGAAGATGCGGACGGAGGATTCGGCCATACATCATACTTCGCAATTGTAGACACCAATGGATACGTCCGAGGAATTTATGACGGTACCGATGCAGGTCAGGTGGATAAATTGGAATCGGATCTAAGAAAGCTATTAAAATATGAATACAACTTCGAAGGAAAATAAGAATACATCTCAGATCAAAAAAGTGATCTATGTATTGTCGATCGCGATACCTGTTGTAGTTGCGGTTTTATTCAAAGTTAAAATCGAAGGGGTTGATCTTTCCATTCTGCCCCCGATTTATGCAAGTATTAATGGTATAACAGCGGTATTATTGATAACGGCGTTGCTTGCAATCAAGCTAAAGAACGTAAGCCTGCATCAATTAATGATCAAAATGAGCCTTGGACTTTCATTGTTGTTTTTAGCAATGTATGTGGCGTACCACATGACGTCAGATCCTACGCCTTACGGGGGAGAGTTGAAGGCGGTATACTATGCATTACTCATTTCACATATAGTACTTAGCATTGCAGTTATACCTTTGGTATTATTTACTTACCTGCATGCCTGGACAGGAGATTTTGAGCGACATAAAAAATGGACCAGGTTTTCATGGCCGATCTGGTTTTATGTTGCTGTAACAGGGGTGATAGTTTATTTAATGATAGCCCCTTATTACGCGGTTTAATAGAGCGTAGAAGGGTCAAACTCACTTACTGAAACAACCGGATAGTTTCCTGTTGTTCCGCTTAATCCGGAAACTCCCGGAACACCATTGGATCCATTACTTCCGGGTTGTTGTCCGCTCAGTGCTTTCCCTGGTGTCCCTCCTTTGCCCGAAGCACCTGGAGCCCCGGCTTTTCCTCCGGCTAGCATATAATTGATATTTGGTTGAAGCTTGTGAGCATTCGGATGCAGAATAACCCGAATTGTTCCGCCGTTACCTCCGTTTCCGCCGTTACCTCCATTTCCTCCGCTTCCTCCGTTACCGGGATCGGTGGAAGAGTCGGAAGTCTGCTTTCCATCTTTTCCGTTTCCGCCATCACCGCCGTCGCCACCTTTTCCGCCATCACCTCCACTGATGTCGAATGTAATGGCCTGGCCGGAAATACTCTTGAATTGCCAGTAAGAACCCGTATTGGAATCTTTTACGTGGATGAAAGTCGTGTCCCCGTTACGCCAGATATATGCTTCATAAGAGCCGGATGACTCTCCATTTCCACCATTGGTACCGTTATCACCGTCTTTTCCATTTCTACCGATAAGTTTTGATCCTCTGTCTTTTTGATCAATACCGTTATCGCCGTCCTTTCCGCAAAGCAGAACCATTAAATCACCCGCATAGTTCATAGCGATGCTTTGTTCATTTTGAAAAGTCTCTTCCTTGTCCTGATAGGTCATGGTGACTTGTATACTGGAATCCGAAAAGGAGGCCGGACGCTTTATAATCCGGTAGACATTGGGTGTGCCCGTTAGCTCCAGATCATTTGTAGTATAGGTGAATTTTCGATTGGATGTAATATCGTATTCTTTTCCGTCAAGCATTCGCGCCTTGAAGGTGCCTGCTATGGAATTCCCAAAATTTATGTTCTGACCGGATTCGTATTCGAAATACAGCTTTTCTATTTCACCAACTGCGATCTTTTGTGTATTACTACATGAAGAGAAAATTACCAATACAGGTATTATCATCAATAGACGTGGTAGTGGCATAATTACAAAGTTTGGATATCTAAAGTTAAGAAAAAGGTTGAGCTTATTTTAATTGATGCGAAAGAACATCCCATACTTTTTCCGCAGCCAGATCCCATGAGAATTTTTGAGAATGTATCAGACCTCGCTCGGAGAGCTCTTCCCGTAATTTTTCGTTGGAAGACAATTCTACTATTCCCTCCAGAATACTCTCTACAGAAAAAGGATCACAGTATAAGGCCGCTTCACCGGCAACTTCGGGAAGAGAGGTTTTGTTACCTGACAGAATTGGTGTACCGCATTTCATCGCTTCGACCAGCGGAATCCCGAAACCTTCAAAATAGGGCACAAAGGCAAGGAATTCTGCGCTTCCGGTTACAAGAGCGAGTTCTTCAATCTTCAGGTGACCTGTAAAATGAATGGCCGCTCTTGTCTTATCCTGAACCTCAACTTTTTCTAATCCGTTCTTCCATAATTCTCGTCCTACGATCAAAAGCTGTTCAGGAGCATCAGGGTGCTTTGATTTGAAAAGATCAAAGGCGAGAATCAAACGCTTTAAGTTTTTTCGCGGGTGCAATGAGCCTACGAAAAGAATAAATGGTTTGCTATTACTGTACTTTTTTCGGATTTCTTCTTTTTGAACTTCCTTTAAAGGTTGAAATGCCTCTGAAGCACCGTTTGGGATTGCAGTAACCCTGGATGGATCGACGTTATATTGCTCAATGATATCACGACGTGAAAATTCGGATACAGTGATGATTGCATTGGCTTTTGAAGCAAATTTCGGGAAATATCTGTTGTAATACCAACTCATTATTGGCTTAAGATCCTTCGGATTATGTATGAAATTGAGATCATGCATCACACACACCTGAGGAAGCCCTGTCTTTAATGAAAGGTACCCGTCAGGTGAAAAGAACAAATCGATCTTGTACTTCTTCAACGCTCTTTTTACCGCTATTTCATACCAGTAGATGAATAAAAAAGGGTGCCGGGCAGGAGGGTTTACAACTACTCCGGTCACATTATCAGTAAAGATGTACTGCTTGTCGAAGGGACGATCGAAAAAGAAGAAAAATTCATGTTCAGGATGATTTTGTACCAATCGTTTGGCTATTTCATAGGTGTACCAACCAAATCCTTCCATCTTACCCGGAATCAAAAAGCGTGTATTGATGGCAATTCGCATTAGAATTGATGAATGAAATTGGTTTGTTTTTCTCTTCCGACTGTTGTCTCGGGGCCGTGACCGCAACAAATGATGGTTTCTTCGGGAAGGTTAAACATGACGTTAAAAATAGACTTCTTTAAAACCTCAATATCCCCCCCTGGAAGATCAACCCTACCAAAGCTTCCCTGAAAAAGTACGTCACCATTGATCACTGTGTGGATGGAAGGCATGTAATATACCACATGACCTACAGAATGTCCGGGAGTGAAAAATACGTCCATTCGGATATCATCATACTCCAGGGTTTCTCCACCTTGTAAAAGAACGTAGTTTTCTGCCGGCTCCGAATAGGCAGGAAATCCATAGATAGCAGCATAAGAAGGTACGGCATTAAGCGTGTCTACTTCGATCTCGTGTAATGTAAGTGGTAAATTATACTTTTCAGTTACTGCTCTTGCTCCAAGTACATGATCAATGTGCGCATGTGTCAGCAAAACAGCCTTGATCTCAATTCCTAAGGATTCAATTGTGTCGAATAAATTTTGTTGTTCAGTTCGTTCGTAGCATCCGGGGTCAATTATTACGCCGACGGTGTCGCTGTGCACCAGAAAAGTGTTTTCCTGAAAAGCATTAAAGGTGAACTTTTTTATCTGAACAGACATGCATGGGTTTTTTACAAAAGTAGAATGTTTTTGCATTTACATTGGTTTGGGCATCATTTTTGAAAATAGCTTGATTATATTTGACAAAAATTATTTGCTATGCGCTTACTTTGGATATTTATCGGTCTGATCGTACTAGGAAGTTGTGGTACAAGAGTACCGTTCACAAATGATCTTCGTGAAGAATTTGGTTTGGATTCGGAGAAATCCCTTAAGAATGTTCAATTCTATGTTTCTTCAACAATTACAATGTCGATAATTAAGGAGTCGGGTACTCAAGGTACGAACGAGTCGGGAGCACTTGTTCAGAACTCAAGTAAAGATGAAGAAGAAATTTATATTTATCCGGGTACACCTGGCGTTTTTGAAGGCTTTGGAGAGAACGGAGAACTAATTGTCCGTTTTGAAACAGGTGTAGGAAACGTACTTCGCTTTGCAACCCGTGAAGGAATGACTTCCGGAAGATTCTACCTGTTGGCAGAATGGGAACGTAATAAAGGAGGGAAGCTGGAATACGGAAACCGTGAGTACTATGCTACTACAGCAAGTGGACAAGCTTTTCTGCAGGTACTGAAAAAGAAACTGCAACGTACCAATAGAAAACGAAGAGTTGTAAAAGGAATGAAGGTATAATTGAAAGGGAGCTTTGCTCCCTTTTTTTATAATCATTTAATATCAGACGCTATTCTCGAACAGCATTTTTTAGCACTTTTGCACCATGGAGTTAATCAACCGAGAACTGAGCTGGCTATCATTCAATGAGCGTGTTTTACAGGAATCGCTGGATGAATCCAATCCGCTGATAGAGCGTATGCGGTTTCTTGGGATTTACTCCAATAACATGGACGAATTCTTCCGTGTGCGTGTGGCCTACGTAAGAAGAATGATGCTGATTGATAATTTGCAGAAAGTACAGGGATTTCACGGGACTCCTTCCGAACTTTTTGATGAGATCAGAAATATTGTTCTGAGTCAACAGAAGAAAATGCAGGTCGCATATAAAAAGATTCTGGTTGCACTCGAAAGAGAAAATATTGTCCACGTCAATGAAAATGAACTGACACTTGAACAGGAAAGGGAACTGAAAGAATATTTCAACTTAAAATTGAAACATGCGATTGTTCCGATTATTCTGAACAAATCGACTCCTTTTCCGCGCTTGAAGGACTCAGGAATCTATCTTGCAGTAAAGATGGAGTGGGATCAGCGTCAAAAAAGACGATACGCCCTGATTAAGATTCCGACTGCATTTTCACGTTTTTACCGTATGTCGAGTTTAGGACGGGAATATGTAATTCTGCTGGACGACATTATTCGATTGAATCTCGATGCGATCTTTTCCATTTTTACGTACGATAAGATTTCCGCATACACCTTTAAATTTACACGAGATGCAGAATTGGATCTTGATGATGATATCACGGTATCCTTCATGGAGAAAATCGAGAAGAGCATCAAGAAGAGAAAAAAAGGAGAACCCGTAAGATTTGTTTATGATGAGCACATGCCTGATGATTTGTTAGGGTATTTGTTGAACGAATTAAATCTGAAATTTGGGATCAATACAATACCCGGAGGGAAATATCATAATTTCAAGGACTTTATGTCTTTCCCTAGTTTTGAGAGAGATGATTTCGTTTTTGAGAAAAGAACCCCGAAGAACCATCCTGTTTTGGAAGGGAAACGAAGTCTGATTAAGACGATTATGAAAAGGGATGTGCTTCTCCATTTTCCCTATCAGCGGTTCGATTATATCGTCGATCTTTTGAGAGAGGCGGCAATTGATCCAAAAGTATACTCCATAAAGATCAACGTTTATCGTGTTGCTTCAAGTTCACAGGTAATGAATGCCTTGATGAACGCCGTGTTGAACGGGAAAAAAGTAACAGTGGTGATTGAATTGCAGGCAAGGTTCGATGAAGAAAACAATCTCTATTGGGCAAACAAGCTACAGGAAGCAGGGGCAATTGTTTCCTTCGGCCTTGAGGAACTGAAGGTGCACTCTAAATTGATTCAGATCGAAAGGGATGGAACAAAAGGTTTCAGAAGAATAACTTATTTGGGTACCGGAAATTTCAACGAGTCAACATCAAGGATTTATGAAGATCTCGGATTACTCACTACCGATGATAAAATCGGAGATGAAGTCGGACAGGTCTTTAAGGTATTAACCGGGGAAGAGAAGGAGCCTACATTCGAAGAACTGATTGTTTCGCCGTTTAATACAAGAGCCAGAATCGGTTCATTGATAAAAAACGAAATTGAAAATCATCAAAAAGGGTTGCCATCAGGGATTCGGATTAAATTGAATAACCTGGTGGATGCAGACATGATTGCACTCTTGTATGAAGCGAGTAGGGCCGGAGTGAAAATTGAGTTATTAGTACGAGGTATTTGTTGTTTGATTCCCGGAGTAGAAGGTGTTTCAGAGAACATTAAAGCGCGCTCAATTGTCGGAAGATACCTGGAACACTCAAGGTTAATGATCTTCACGAATGGAGGACAACCGCGTTATTTCCTGACGAGCGCAGACTGGATGGAGCGAAATTTAGACAAACGGATAGAAGTGGGAGGCGAGGTGAAAGACTTGCGTTTAAACTCTGAATTGGATAGAGTTTTTACCACTATGTGGAAAGGAAATGTGAAGGCCAGGGTGTTGGACGGTTTGATGAGAAATAGATATTACCGGAATAATTTGCCGGTGTTTAATGCTCAGGATGAGCTGTATAAATATTATTCGGAAATAGCTAAAACTTTGGTTTAATAGTCATCTCAGTAAGCTCATCTTCATTCAGATTGGTCTTTTTGGCGTTACCTCCTCTGAAAATAAGCCAGAGTAGTATGGTAAGTACTGTGATATAGAAGACGAGTTTAAATAAATACCATTTGCTCGCTTTCGGCAACTGATGTTTTGTGAAATCAAACTTTTTGTCTTCGCTCATAATTTAAAGTTAAATCTTTTACCTTTGAAACAGGTATGAAAGACAAATACATTCTTGTTACCGGTGGTGCCGGATATATTGGTTCCCATACGGTAGTTGAACTGCTGAAAGCCGGATACACTCCGGTTATTGCAGATGATTTCAGAAATTCCAATAAGAATGTAATCGATGGAATTGCACGTATAACGGGAAAATTACCTGTTTATGAGGAAGTCGATGTTACCGATAATGCTGCTTTGAAAGTGTTGTTTGAACGATACGACTTCTATGGTATTATTCATTTTGCTGCGTATAAAGCAGTAGGAGAGTCCGTCGCTGATCCTTTGATGTACTACAGGAATAATTTGCTCAGTCTGATTAGTTGTCTCGAACTGTCTGAGGAGTTTAATGTTCCCAATTTCGTGTTCTCTTCCTCCTGCACTGTGTATGGGGCCCCGGATGAAGTTTCCGTGGATGAAAATACACCGTTAAAGGAAGCAAATTCGCCTTATGGTGCTACGAAACAGATGAGTGAAAGAATTATTGAAGATGTGCATGGATCAGGTTCAAAAACCGGTTTTATCGCACTACGGTACTTCAATCCAGTGGGGGCGCATCCATCTTCCGAAATCGGAGAACTTCCGATCGGGAAACCCAACAACTTGCTTCCCTATGTAACACAGACAGGTGCAGGATATCTGGAGCAATTAACCGTCAATGGAAATGATTATAACACTGCTGACGGAACGTGTATCAGGGATTATATCCATGTGGTAGACTTAGCTAAAGCGCACGTGAAGGCCTTAAATTGGCTGGAGAAAAATCCGGGCAGGTTTGAAGCCGTTAATGTGGGAACAGGAATCGGTTCCAGTGTTTTGGAAATCGTAAATACCTTTGAACGCGTAAGTGGAATAAAACTAAACTGGAAATTCGGTCCCAGGAGATCCGGAGATGTTGAAAAGATCTATGCCAAGATCGGAAAATCCAGAGATTTACTAAATTGGACAGCCGAACTAAGTATCGAAGACGCTGTAAGAGATGCTTGGAATTGGGAAAAGAAAATTAGAAATGTATAAATTCCGACTCATATTACTTATTCTTTGTTTGCCAATCATCTCATTTGGTCAGTATGATAGTAAAGGGGATCAAAAATCGAGGTTCAGACCAGGTTTTATGTGGTACTTTACAGGTTACAGACCTGCTGTGAAGGAAAAAGTAAGAAAATATGATCGCCTTATTTTTGATGTTACCTATAATGACTGGACAGGAGATAATCAACCGTTCAATAATCATTGGGCATCTATAGGACTGAATACCAATCTCATGTTTGATATTCCTCTTTCAAAAGGCAACACCGTTGCATTAGGTCTTGGGATAGCACATGAACTGAAATCAATCCGGCACAATAACTACCTGTATGTCGATCAGACACAAAACTGTACCGTATATCAGCCAAAAGACTCTCTCGCAAACTTCTATAAAAGTACATTCGGAGGAAATAGCTTCAGTATTCCGGTAGAATTGCGTTTCAGAAAGGAAAGCTGGAGGCATTTTAAATTCCATTTAGGAGGAAGAGTAGGATACCAGGCGAATTTATACAACCGCTATGTAAGTAAAGATGCGGGAATTAAAACTGTAACCAAAAATATCGGATTCCCTGATATCAATCGACTGATCTATGGTGCTCATGTTCGGATAGGAATCAGAAATTGGGCGCTTTTTGGTAATTATTATTTCAGTCCGGTTTTTAAAAATAACCAGAGTGTGAAGTTAAATATCATCCAATTCGGGGTGAGTATTTCCTTATACTAGATGATAATAGATACGCATACACATCTTTATGTGGAACAGTTCGATGAAGATCGCGATCAGGTTGTGAAGCGTGCCATCGAATCCGGTGTTGAAAAAATGCTGCTTCCCAATATCGACAGCTCCACGATTGACAGGATGATGGATCTGGTACATAAATATCCCAAGAATTGTTATCCGATGCTTGGCTTGCACCCGGGAAATGTAAATGCAGATTTTGAGATCGAATTAAAGGTGATCCGAGAACGATTGAATGCAGTTTCAAACTGCATTGCAATCGGAGAAATCGGAATGGATTTGTATTGGGATAAGACTTTCGTAGAACAGCAAAAAATAGCTTTCAGGGAGCAAATAGCATGGGCAAAGGAACTGGATCTGCCCATTGTTATACATGCAAGAGAGGCTTTTCAGGAGATTTTTCAGATTTTGGACGAGCTGAATGATGAACAACTTTCGGGGGTGTTTCATTGCTTTACCGGAACGGAAGAGGAAGCCAAACATATTCAGGAGTATGGGAATTTCAAATTAGGGATTGGGGGTGTGGTAACCTACAAAAAAAGCGAATTGCCGGAGGTGTTAAAAACAGTACCTCTGGAAGCGATTATATTGGAAACCGACTCGCCGTATTTGCCGCCTGTTCCATATAGAGGAAAGAGAAATGAAAGTGATTATATCAACCTTGTTGCGGATAAACTGGTCGATATATATGGCGTTTCACGAAATGAAATTGAGATGGTTACTACAGCTAATGCGGTAGAATTGTTTCAGCTTACCGTTTAATCAACAAAAGATACGCTCGAATCAAATGAGCTTGAGCAGCATAGTATAATTGAACAAAGTACGTTAATATTGGAGAGAGCAAGGAAAAATATCCTGATCGTGTACACAGGGGGTACGATTGGAATGATAAAAGATCCGCATACCGGTTTGTTATCGAATGTAGACTTTAATCTGATAGCTGATCATGTCCCGGAAATTCGAAGGCTAAATATTGACATTGAAAGTGTCAGTATCAGCCAGCCAACGGATTCCGCACTGATGACCACAGATCATTGGAACGAAATTGCTCAGACGATCTTTGAAAACTATGCACAATACGATGGATTTGTAGTATTACACGGAACAGATACTATGGCCTACAGCTCTTCCGCCTTAAGTTTTATGTTGGAAGGTCTTAATAAGCCGGTAGTGATGACAGGTTCTCAATTGCCAATCGGGATTATTCGTACGGATGGAAAGGAAAACCTGATTACGGCTTTGGAAATAGCTTCCAGTTGTGATCAGAACGGAGATCCGATAATTCGCGAAGTCACGGTTTATTTTGATTACAAACTTTTTAGAGGTAACAGATCTACGAAGGATTCAGCTTCCGAATTTGAAGCGTTTAAATCACCGAACTATTTGGAGCTGGCAAGTGCCGGAGTGGAGATCACCTTCTTTCCCGAACGATTCTTCCTGTCTGAGAACAAGCCACTCAAACTTGGATTGATCACAGGTAATGAAGTTGCACTCATACGAATGTTTCCGGGCATGAAATGGGAACATTATAGCTCCCTATTTGAGTATCCCACGGTAAAAGCCTTGGTTCTGGAGACTTTTGGAGCGGGCAATGCACTACTTACACCAGAGGCAACTGAATTGATTTCGAACTTTATCACGCAGGGAGGTATCATATTGAATATCACTCAATGTAGTAGCGGAAGCGTTGACCAGACAAAATACAAATCGGCCGAACAACTAATGAAATTAGGTGTTTTGGGTGGATCTGATATGACAACGGAGGCTGCAGTGAGCAAGTTACTCTACTTATTAAGTAACGCTCCGGAAGATGTAAAGAAAAAGGTTATTCAAAATTTAAGAGGAGAGATTACAAATTGACGATAAGATTTGTATCTTCGCAATCCCCTTTTAATTAGGGAGAAAATTTTGGAGAGGTGTCCGAGTGGTTGAAGGAGCACGCCTGGAAAGTGTGTATACTGGGAAACTGGTATCGAGGGTTCGAATCCCTCTCTCTCCGCAACCGTCTTCTGACGGTAAGGCTAGAAGAGAGGAGGTGAGAAACCTCGGGGTCGTGCCGGAGCGAAGCGGAGACCATGAGCTGAAAGCGAACTAATCCCTCTCTCTCCGCAACCGTCTTCTGACGGTAAGGTTAAAAATCTTCGACAAAAACCCTCATCAACGAATTCACTTTTAATAGGGCCGTCAATCAGCTTATACAGACGATTTTTATTTATCCAAAGCATTGTGTATTCCTTCAAGGAACAATATTCACGCAAACTTAACCGGTGTTGTGTGAAATAAATTTATATTTTTGGCTTGATTTAAACTTAAAATACGATTTAAACTAATCTTTCAGAACATGAAAAAAGTAATTAGCACTTTCGCAATTGTAGCAATGGTTGCTTTTGGTTTCGCTCCAAACTTAATGGCGCAGGAAACAACTCCTGAAGCAGAAGGAGCAAATGTAGAACAAGTAGATGCAGCATCAGATGAGAACGCTGCTGACAACGTAGCAGCAGAAGCAGCAACAGAAGGAACTGATAAAATTGCAGCTGACGGAGAACCGGAAGATCTTACTTTCGTTCAAACACTTAAACAAAAATTTATCGAGGGTGATCCATTCTGGATGGCACTTCCATTGATCTGTTTGATCATTGGTTTGGCAATGTCTATCGAACGTGTTGTTTACTTGAACTTGTCAACTATAAACTCTAAGAAATTCTTAGATCAAATTGAAACTGCATTGAAAAACGGAGGTGTTGATGCTGCAAAAGATATTTGCCGTAACACAAGAGGTCCTATCGCTTCTATCTTCTACCAAGGTCTTGACCGTGCAGAAGAAGGTATTGAGATGGTAGAGAAATCAGTAGTTTCTTACGGAGGAGTACAAATGGGATTACTAGAAAAAGGTCTTTCTTGGTTGTCTCTGTTCATCGCTCTTGCACCAATGCTTGGGTTCTTGGGTACGGTAATCGGGATGATCTTCGCGTTCGACAAGATCGTATCTGATGGTCAGGTATCACCAACAACAGTAGCTGGAGGTATTAAAGTATCCCTTTTGACTACGGTATTTGGTTTGATCGCTGCGATCGTACTTCAAATCTTTTACAATTACATCGTATCTAAGGTGGATAGCCTTG
Source organism: Crocinitomicaceae bacterium (assembly GCA_003247185.1). GTDB lineage: Bacteria > Bacteroidota > Bacteroidia > Flavobacteriales_D > Crocinitomicaceae > UBA4466. The sequence goes on along the minus strand of QKAV01000227.1, from coordinate 7,745 downwards.
TAAATGAGATGGAAGATGCTTCTATTTCTTTGGTAGATATGATGTTGAAATATAAAACAACTAAGGCTTAATTACAGTCTTATTGAATTTAAAACGAAGTTATTATGGAAAGCAAGAAACTCACCTTATTCATGACCATACTCAAAGTAGTATTGGTTGCGGTTGGAGTTCTGGCGTTCTTTATGGTTCTCCTAGGTCCTAATATGGACGCTCTTGAAGCAGAACGTGAGGAATTTAGAGAAGGAGCAAAAATGGCATTTGCTACATCTTACACTGGATTTATTTTCTTCCTTGGTGTAGGACTTATTCTCCTTTTCTTCGTTGTAGGATTGATTACAAATACCAAGAAAACAATTAAATCAATTATTGGTTTGATTGCTGCATTGGTGATTTATTTGATTTTCTACATGGCAGGAACATCCGATACAAATGAAAGTTTGCAGTTGGCGGAGTCAGTGCAGGTTTCAGCGTCAACGATTAAAGCGACGACAGCTGGACTATACACGGTGTTATTCGGTACTGCAGTTGGAATTTTGGTATGGATCCTCGGACCGTTTTTCGGCCGACTAAGAAAATAATGCTATGGCAAAAAAAGAGATACCTGAGATCAATGCCGGTTCGATGGCAGATATTGCCTTCCTACTATTGATCTTCTTTCTTGTAACAACTACAATGGATAAGGATACGGCTTATGTGAGAAGTATTCCTAAAAAGGTTTTAATTAAAACTGAACCTGTAGATGTTGAAAAGCGTAATATCTGCGCCATTCTTGCAAACAGTAAGAATCAGCTGATGGTACGTGGTGAGATTATGAATAATCCGGACGATATATCGGAAAAGGTTATTGAGTGGTATACCAAAAATGAGGTAACGAACGACGTAACAAACAACTTCCCGATGTACTCCAGAATTACCATGCGTGAAATTGATGAAAAGATCAGCGAATTTACGGCAGTAGCGGAAGAATTTGAAGCTACACCAAATGCCAGTGCGGATATGATCGATTTCAAATGGAAACAAGTTACCGAGTGGGAAAACAAGAAGAAAGCTTTGAAACTTCTTGGTAAATCAGAACTACCGGAACTTCATTTCCAGGCTCACGTACGTATTGAGGTGCAAAAGGAAACAGCTTACGAGTTGTTTGCGAAGATTCAATCTGAATTGGAAGAAGCAATATTTACGCTGCGCGATAAGGCATCAAACGAAATATTTGGTGAATCTTATGGTGTCATTAAAAAGCGTTATGACGCAAACGAAGGGGATAAATCGAAGCAGGCTCAGGCCCGAGAGGATAAGGAAAAATTGGATCTTTTGAAGATTTTGTATCCGGATCGATTTATTGAAGTAACACCTAAAAAATAGGAGGGTATTATGTCAAAGTTTAAAAAAGAAGGTAAAAAGAATGCGCCTGGGATCAATACATCATCCCTACCGGATATCGTATTCATGCTATTGTTCTTCTTCATGGTTGCAACAACTACGAAGGATGCTGACCCAACTGTAAGTGTTACTCCACCGGAAGGAGTGAGAGCAACGGATATGACGCCGTATAAACAGCGTTCGGAAATCGATTTTATGTATTTAGGGAAACCGAGAAATGCCGCAAGAGCAGCAGAATTCAATTATGGATTTGCTTTGTTCCTTGATAACGTAGCTCAGCCGGATCCGGGAGATCTTTATAGTACGAACTATATCCGTCAATGGAAGAAGGATAAGTTTAACTCTAAACCTCCTTCAATGACAAAACCAATCGAGTCCGTTATCACGTGTGTGAAAGCGGATAGAGAAGCTCCTTCAGGAATCATTTTTGATATCCGTAAGGAGTTACAGGAAATAGATGCACTTACTATTGCATACGCAGTAAGAGATAAGAGCAATATTTAATCGTATTTAAGTTAAAAAAACCCTCGGCTTTCAGTCGGGGGTTTTTTATTTTTGTACCATGGTAAATTTTGAATCCTGGAATCCGACAAGAGTAGTGTTTGGTGCTGATCAGTTGCATCGATTACCGGAGCTACTGAATGAACTGAAAGTAAAACGCATTCTGATCGCTTATGGTGGCGGAAGTGTGGAACGAATAGGTCTGCTGAGCAAAATAAAAAATGTGCTTTCTTCATTCTCTACGATAGATTTTGGAGGAATAGAACCGAATCCGCAGTATTCGACTTTAATGAAGGCAGTTGAACTGGCAAGAAATTCAGATGTGGATTTTATACTTGCTGTGGGAGGAGGATCTGTAATTGACGGTGTAAAGTTTATTTCGGGTGCTATTCCATATCCGGGTGAGCCATGGGATGTGTTGAGTAAAAAGGACGGTGCCGTTTTCGAAAAGGCGATTCCGTTTGGAACGATATTAACGATACCTGCTACAGGAAGCGAAGTGAATTCAGGGGCAGTGATCAGTCGCTCTGAAATGAATGAGAAACGAACCATGGGAGGTCCGCTCTTTTTTCCGAAATTCTCATTTTGTGATCCGACAGTTGTAGCGACTCTTCCGAAACGTCAACTGGCAAACGGTATTATTGATGCATGCGTACATACCCTGGAGCAATACCTCACCACTATGTACGACAACTGGTTACAGGAAAGAGAGGCTGAGGCCGTATTGGCAACGCTGATTGATGTAAAGGGAATCCTGGATAATCCATCTGATTATAAACTTGCTTACAATTTCATGTTGTGTGCTTCTCACGCCCTGAATGGAAATCTTCGTTGTGGTGCAGTTACGGATTGGGCTACTCACATGATCGGACATGAACTAACTGTTCTTTATAATATTGATCATGCCAGAACATTGGCTATTATAGCTCCTCGTTTATATGAAGTGCAGTTCGAGCATAAAAAGGACAAATTGGTGCAATATGGTAAGCGTATTTTCGGATTAACCGGAACAGATACGGAGATTGCTCAAAATGCAATCAGACTTACAGAGGAATTTTTCCAATCTCTTGGAGTGGAAACACACCTGAGAGAATATGAGGCGGATACGACTCGATTGATTCAACACGTGAAAACCAAATTTACGGAACGGGGATGGACAGAGCTGGGAGAGAATGGAACGATTCAATGGCCGCAGGTTGAAACTATTCTGAACAACTGTATTTGATACAAGTTCCGCCATATTTCACGCTCAATGAAACAGTTGATGAGGAGACATTGGCTTTGTTGAAGAGTGTTGCCCTTGGAACGAATGGTACGATATATCGGCATTTAAACACTGCTGAGCGCACAAAGGAGATTGATAATCCGCTTTATTTTTCGCTGCGAAGAAATGAACGGGTGTTGGGAAACATAACGTTTTGCAGGAGAAACCGTGAGTGGTACATTCGCTATTTCGCCTTTGATGGTATTTTCCAATCCAGTGGTAAGGCTGTAAAGAATAACCGCAAGAAGAACCTGATCAAATCAGATATTGAGCAATTTTTTCAGGATGTTCTTGAAGGAAAATCGGGCGAACAGGTGGATCGGTTTTATGCCTATATCGATCCCAGGAACGACAAAAGCTTAAATATGGCTTTGCAGTTCGGATTTAAGAGAGACAGGAGTATTGCAACACAAACGTTTTCCCGCCTGCATCCATCATCGAAGTATGAATTAAAGGAGATTCCATGGAAAGTGGCAGGAGAAATTATCGAAAGGGAATACAGTTGTTATAAGTTTTATCACACAGACCTTACCGAAAAAGGTCCGCTTCACGGATTGTATAAGGGAGAAGAACTTCTTGCGTTAGCCAAAATCACGCTTGCCGAATGGAAAATAGAACAACTTCCGGGGCGATTTGGCAGGAAATTGGTCAACTGGTTACCGAAAATACCGGGCTTGCGTAAGCTGATAAATCCTTCAAATCATGCGTTTATTGTTCCGGAGGCAATTTATGTAAAGAACGACTCTCCGGAATATCTGAATGAACTGTTTGAAGCACTGCTTGTTCAATATGGCCGTCACCTGATTATCTGGTGGGTTGATGAGAATGATCGTTTGTATAAGAGAACACGTTCAAAACTAAACTGGGGAATCTTAAACCGAATTCTTGGAGTGAATAAAGTCGATCTTATGGTTCGTTCGAATAGCGATGGTGTATCAAATGATAAAACACCTGCCTATATTTGTGGAATTGATTTTGTCTGAGACGTTATGAAATATCTTGTAGTTGGACTGGGGAATCCAGGAGTAAAATACGAAAACACGCGCCATAACATTGGGTTTAAAGTGGTGGAAGCACTTGCTGAGGAATTGGAAGGGAAGTTCCAGACGGAGAAGCTCGCAGATGTGGCCCGTGTCAAGTATAAAGGGAGATTGATTGTATTGATCAAACCTTCCACCTACATGAATTTGTCAGGAAAGGCGGTAAATTATTGGATGCAATCTGAAAAAATTCCGGTTGATAATTTACTGGTAATAACGGATGATATTGCCTTGCCCTTTGGCAAATTAAGAATGAAGGGAAAAGGATCGGATGGCGGACACAACGGATTGAAGGACATTCAAAGTGTTTTGAATACAAGTAATTATGCCAGACTTCGCTTTGGTGTGGGAAATGATTTTCATCCGGGGCAACAGGCAGATTATGTGCTTGGGGAATGGAATTCCGAAGAACAAGTCACGCTCAAGGAACGAATCGGAGTTTCAAAGGAATTCATTAAAGGGTTTACGACTATTGGTCTCAATATGACAATGAGCGCCTGGAATAATAAGTAACGAGTTAATGGTTTTCTAACACCCCAAAACCATGTTTTTTATTATTTTAGTTGGGTGAAGCGTAGTTTCACATGTGTAACCTAATTTAAGCCAATGGACTTCTTCAGTAAAATGGACCCTGCTTTGCAAACCTACTGGTATATTGCAATTCCGGTTTCCCTCATCTTCATCATTCAAGCAATCATGACCTTCGTTGGACTGGATTCCGGAGATGGCCTGGAGGCCGATTTTGATGGCGATATGGATGGCGGAGATGAAGCATTCCAGCTGTTCAGTTTCAGGAATCTGGTGAATTTCCTTCTGGGATTAAGCTGGGGAGGAATTTCATTCTACAAGCTGATTGAAAATAAACTTGTACTCGGGTTGGTTGCATTTGCAATTGGCGCTGCATTTTTAATTGTTTTCTTCTTGATTATGCGTCAACTTAAAAAGCTGGAAGAAGACAATACATTTACAGTTCAAATGGCTCTGGATCGCACAGGAGATGTTTACCTTAAAATACCAGCGGAGAAATCCGGTAGTGGAATCATTCAGGTTTCCGTTCAGGGTTCGGTTCGTGAAATTAAGGCGGTAACGGAAGGAGAAGAAATTCCTTCAGGTGCAATGATTCGTGTGATCGCAATACTTAGCCAGGATCTTGTTGTTGTGGAAAAACTTTAATCTAACTTATAATCAATTAATCTTCAATTTATGCCAACTGATTTTTCATCACCATTAGTAATAGTTGCCGTTGTGGCAATTGTTCTGTTTGTAACGATTGCTGCATTAATCTCGCGTTTCAAGCGTTGTCCGTCTGATAAAATCCTTGTAATTTACGGTAGAACAGGAGGAAGTTCTGCAAAATGTGTCCATGGAGGTGGTGCGTTTATCTGGCCTGTAATTCAGGACTATGCTTACCTGGATTTAAAACCGATTTCGATCGAAGCGAATTTGACCAATGCACTTTCCAGACAGAATATTCGTGTGGATGTTCCTTGTCGCTTTACAATTGCCATTTCTACGGATGTGGACACAATGAACAGCGCGGCAGAAAGATTGTTGGGATTGTCTCCGGATCAGATTCAGGAATTGGCAAAAGATATTCTTTTTGGTCAGTTGCGTCTGGTTATTGCAACAATGACTATTGAAGAGATCAATACGGATCGGGATAAATTCCTGGATAATATCTCTAAGAATATCGATACCGAATTGAAAAAAATCGGTTTGAAACTGATTAACGTAAACGTTACGGATATTAAGGATGAATCCGGATATATTAAGGATGAATCCGGATATATTGAGGCTTTAGGAAAAGAAGCTGCAGCGAAAGCAATCAATGATGCAAAGATCTCGGTTGCAGAACAAGAGAAGATCGGGGAAACAGGTAAGGCCCTGGCAGATCGTGAAAAAGACGTACAGATAGCAGAAACACAAAAAGATCGTGATGTGAAAATTGCGATTACACAAAAAGATCGCGAGGTAAATATCGCGATGGCACATAAGGACGAAGCGATCGGTCGGGCAGAAGCAGAAAGAGATACACGTATTAAAACGTCTGAGGCGAATGCAATTGCGGTGAACGGAGAAAACGAAGCAAAAATTTCGATTGCGCAGTCGGAAGCTCTCCGTCGTGAAAAAGAGGCAGAATCAAATAGAATAGCTGTATCTGCCGAGAAAGTACAACAGGCAAATGCATTAAAGGATTCTTATGTTGCCGAACAGCAGGCGGAAGTGGCACGTTCGGAAAGAGAACGGGCAACTCAAAATGCAAACATCGTGATCCCGGCGGAAATTGCGAAGCAAAGAGCAATCATTGAAGCGCAGGCAGATGCGGAGCGTATCAGAGAGAATGCGAAGGGTGAGGCGGATGCGATTTTTGCCAAAATGGAAGCGGAAGCAAAAGGTTTACATGAAATCCTTACGAAACAGGCTGATGGTTATGAGCGTGTGGTAAAAGCTGCCGGAGGAGATCCGACAAAAGCATTCCAATTGCTGTTAATTGAAAAACTTCCGGAATTAGTTAAGACACAGGTCGAAGCCGTTAAGAATATCAAGATCGATAAAGTTACCGTTTGGGATTCGAATGGTAGTGAGAACGGTGGTTCAACTGCGAACTTTGTCTCCGGACTTATGAAAAGTGTACCACCTTTGAATGATTTATTCAATATGGCAGGCCTTGATATCCCTTCCTATTTAGGAAAGGAACAGGAAAATAAGGAATCAAAACCTCCGAAAGACAAAGAGAAAGACGGCCCTGCAGATGATGCAGAAGTTGTAGAATAAAATCAGGGAGCTTTCGGGCTCCCTTTTTTGTGAAAAAAGCTTTTCTACAATGTGTTGAAATGTGCAATACATCAGGTGATTTTAGTAATTTAGCCCTTCCAAATTTTGATGGAAATGAACAGAGAGAAAATAGAGTCAATTCTCAATTCAGGTGAGATAGGTGCAAAGGTCCTTGTGAAAGGATGGGTAAGAGCGTTTAGAAGCAATCGATTCATTCAGTTGAATGATGGCTCTACAATCAAAAATATACAAGCTGTCGTTGATTTTGAGAACTTTAGCGAAGAGCTGATTAAACGGATTACCACAGGTTCCGCGATCGCGATCACAGGAACTTTGGTAGAGTCACAAGGTGCAGGACAGGCGGTTGAAATTCAGGTGGAGTCAATTGAAATTCTCGGAGATGCTAATCCGGACGATATACAACGGACGGTAATGCAACCAAAACGTCACAGTTTGGAATTTTTGCGCGAGCAGGCACACTTGCGTTTCAGAACGAACACATTTGGAGCGGTCTTCAGAATTCGTCATGCTGTGGCTTATGCTATCCATAAATACTTTAATGACAGAGGTTTTTATTATCTGCACACGCCAATCATTACAGGATCAGATGCGGAAGGAGCAGGAGAAATGTTCCGTGTTACGACTTTGGATCCGGTAAATCCGCCGTTGAATGAAGATGGAGGGGTGAATTACAAGGAAGATTTCTTTGGAAAAGCAGTAAATCTTACTGTTTCAGGGCAATTGGAAGCTGAATTGGGGGCATTGGCACTCGGACAGGTATATAC
>QKAV01000238.1 GCA_003247185.1 Crocinitomicaceae bacterium | reverse complement strand
TACGACACCTATTCGGATAAACTAAAAGGAGGTATTGCATTTTATTTTCAGCAAGGGCTTATCGGAAGCAGAAATATCAGTACTACAGAAGCCGGTTTTAGCTACGCCGGATATCCGAAAAAAACAAAAAACGGTACGATACGCCTTTCTGCAGGAGGCAATTTGTTGTTTGCCACCAAACAGTGGTGGGTTCATGTGGTAGACAGAATGTTAATCGATCCGGAAAGTCAGCCAAATCTCCCCGGCAGAGAATTTATGCGTTATGTGATGTTTAAACCCAAAGTTGGATTCCTATGGGACACAGAAGCCATTACCTGGGGAATAACCATGAGCGTACCATTAAAAATGGAGATGGCTACAGATTCACTCAATTCTGAAGGCAATCCAGTAAGTCTTGTAATGTACCTCTCTAGAAAAAACAAAGGTTTTAAGAATGGGCTTCGATCCAAACCTTATGTGCTAACACCAGAGTGGATGGTTTCATACAATGCTGATTTATTTATAAGTCGTATCAGAGTTTATGCTCAACATACCGGCTATACTCTGGGTACTTTCGTCCAAAATGACTTTACTAATAATATTCATACGCTTGGAGGCACCGTTGGATACACAAGCGATTACACCCGGATTGATTTAAGTGCAGGAGCAGGAATACCGGGAATTTCTGACGAAATTGGCTTTTTCGTGGAACTTGCTTTGCATATTACCATTCCTGAAATTGATTACTCCCGGATTAATCCCTGGGGAGTGAAAGGAAAGTAGAAATGATTTTGTATTTTGGCTGCCCTAACAACTTAGCCGGGATCTGATGAACCTTGGTAGATTGGTGTATATTGTCTTTTTTTTCCCCGTTGTACTCTTCGCTCAGGATCCAGGGTACTCTCAGTTTTTTGCCAATCCTCTTCATCTTAATCCTGCCTTTGCCGGCACTTCTGAACTTCCGCGTGCAGTTGTTAACTACCGAAATCAATGGCCGCAAAACGGCAATTCTTTTAGTAACTATTCCATTTCCTACGATTGTCTAACCAAAAACATGAAATCGGGTGTAGGGATACAGCTTTACTTCGATCGTGAACCAAACAACATAGTGAACACAACATCAGCGAATGCTGCTTATTCGCATCACGTTCAATTAGCGAAGGAAACATTTATGACCTTGGGGTTGCAAGCAGGACTCGTTGTTAAACAATTTGATATCAACCAACTGGTTTTTCCCTCAAACATTGATCAGATTTCGGGTGTGATAACGGGAGATGTTCCTGTAACCGTTTCGAATGACCGAAAAGTTTTTCCTGATTTTGCATTTGGAACCGTGGGACAATACCGCGAGTTATTTTGGGGAGCCAGTGTTCACCATTTAAATCAACCCAACGAGTCGATCATCGAAGGAGATCAAAAAGGCAGATTACCTTTGAAAATAACCATCCACGCTGGTACCCGCTCCAAAGATTATCATCACGGTCTGTTATCACGCGAATTTAAATTCTCACCCAATATACTTTATCAGCAACAGGGAAGCTTCAAACAATTAAATCTTGGAATTTATATGATAGAGAAATCATTTGTATTTGGAGCATGGTTTAGAAACAACCTGGATAAACGCCCTGATGCTTTGATTGCACTAATAGGATTTGCCCGCGAGAAATTCCAGTTTGGCTACAGCTTTGACTACACGCTTTCAAAACTATCTAACTACAGCTATGGTTCTCACGAAATATCACTGACATTTTTTATGAATGTTAAAAGGAAAAAAGCCATACAAAACAAGTTGCTGATACCGATGATTTAATGAGTGGCTGTTTTGCATTCATCATGTTTCATCTCCCACGGCACAACAAATTGTTGCTCTATCACTTCCCAACTTTTCCTCACAATCTTCACCCGATACCCTTTGAATACCTGATACTTTTTGTCAGCCAAATCTCTTCGTGTTCTTTCCATTTTATTCATTATTTCATCGATCAAATGGAGTTTACAAGTTACAAAAAATAGCTGCGAAATAAAATGTTAGAGAGAACAGTGAATGTTAAATTTTGAAAAGATAAGGTTAATACAGAAGGGTCACATTTCCTTTTTGTGTATGCTGTTTCGATTTTACATCAATATACTGAAGTACCCAGGTATAAACTCCTGTGGGAGCATTATCTCCGTTGTTCATCTTTCCGTTCCACCCCAGAGAGGAACTGTTCGATTCAAAAATCATTTCTCCCCAGCGGTTATAAACCGTCAGTTTGTATCCTTCTTCAACTATTCCTTTTCCGTAAATCCTAAACACACGATCTTCATCATCAGCCGCATTGGGAGAAAAAGCATTCGGCGGGAAAAAACGATCAAAGTCAACACCTACTAGTTGCACCAATGTATCCCTGCAGCCAAATTCGTTAGCTACTTCCAAACGCACTTCGAAATCACCAATATCGTTGTATTTATGCACAGGATTTACCTCTTCCGAAAAAATCGAACTATCACCAAAACTCCACAGATATGAGCTTGCAGCATGACTCGCGTTGTAAAAACTGATCCCGGGAGAAGTGATGACAACAACTTCCGGAACAGGATCAAAAGCTGCAGTTGGAACCGGATAAACACTGACAAGATCTTCCATCACTTCAAAGTTTCTGCATCCTGCAACTGATATGACAGTCAGGTCCACGTCAAATCCCCGAACGGTATCGGAAGAATTAACAAACGAATGAACCGGCTTTTGCTCCGGAGAACTTTCACCATCACCAAAATTCCAAAAATAAGACTGAGCAGTCTCAACAGCAGTAGCCGCTAACATTGCGAAATGTGGAGAACATCCCACCGAATCATCCACAACAACAGTATTGACTGGTTCATTAATTACCTGTTTTACCGATGAATCGACACATCCCAGTTCGTTTACTTCGAGTCCCACAGTTCGATCCATTATTTTAAAGCCCAGTGGAATTTCAATCTCCTTTAAGTCAGTTTCCGAAGCATACACCTCACCGTTGTAATACCAGGTAAAATTGGCTTCTTCCACCGTTGTTCCTTCAAATGCGAGTTGAAGGTTATATCCTTTACAGCTTGTCTCATCAAGTTCAAATCTGGCCTCTGGTTGATTATGAAAACCGACCCGGATTGTATCAGTATATTCGCAACCCGATTCTGCGATCATATCCAACTGAAAGGAAAAAGTTCCAAACTCGGGAACGGTTATAACCGGATTATAAGTATCCTCATCACTGATAGTCACACGCGAATCCAGCGACGAAAGTAAAATGTCAGGATGACCGTTTGTAAAAGCAATCTTATACTCCTGCGACAACGAACCGCATACAAAAGTATCCACCTGATTGTAATCAAGTTTTGGATAAATATTGTCCTTTACATCAACGTAGGCAGTGGCTGAAAGCTTCACTACAGGATCGCCTGGCATTCCCCCATATTCAACTACATAACCCTGCGCTCTGTAATATTGCGAGTTTGGTCCATCGCCTGCATTGGGAAGATCGTTCCATGATTTTGGAACTGAAGATGGATTTGCATTAATGTGAGCATAATCCTCGTCGATACCATTACCTTTGTTTACATTATTGGGTTCTCCTGTATTCCAGTACGAAAACATGTTATTCACCCGGTAACCATTTGAATAAGTACCTTGCCAAAAGTGCGTACCAGCTTCCGGCCCGGTTACCCACATCCATCTTCCTTCCTCGGCTTCATCGTTAGCACCAATCCAACCCACACCATCAATTTTCGTCCAGATAAAATCGTTTTCAGCACTCGATGTTATTGTGGCCAAATACCCTTTCAATCCATAATAATCATCAGCTGCAGCCAGATCGCGGGCCTGACTCCATGTAACGTCCAGTTTAGGAATATATCGATAGAAATGCCCCGAATCCGCAGTGAAAGGCAGGTAATCAGCGTCGCGTAAACTTATTGAAAAGGAGCGAAGTCCCAAGCTTGGATTAGAGGATGTATTTCGGTAATAA
>QKAV01000055.1 GCA_003247185.1 Crocinitomicaceae bacterium | reverse complement strand
TTCTCCTGCATTCACATCGTCGTTCAGCCAAACAGATCCCGATGCAGTGTTCGGTCCAAGTTGGTCTGGTTTTTCGATGGAAGTGAACCATAAATTTGAATTGGATTGTCCCGGACCTTCAATATTCCCTTTTTGTTTTCTTTTATTGAGGAATTCCTTTTGAGCTGAATCGTCGCAACCAAAAACCAGTTGGTTGTTCCAGCGGGTGAAATCGCCAATGACTTTCAAATAGGCGGAACGGGGACGAATACCTGCCGAACTTTTGGCAGTGAATCCTTCCGGAAAGTGCCAAAACATACCGTGCATGGTCATCAGGTAGTCCTGATTTTCATCGGTACCAATATCCCGGATTCGAGGCCATTCAGTATTCCATCCATGTGCACCATCGTAACTGTGACTTGCCTTGGGTAAACGATAGAAATCCCAACCTGTTTCCGGATTTCTGACTCCCAGAAGAAGTGATCGGTGATCCCAGCCGGTTGCCCAAATCGGATCGGTTTCCGGATTTGTATTTCCATAAATTCCACCCGGGCCGGTTATCTCTACGAACTGGTTTCTGCGGACAACTTTCCAGTTTTTTCCATCCCATTCCGATAACGATCCGGCTTTGACGTCGAATTTATGCTGGGCTTCCTGGGTTGCTTCTCCATTATTGGAAAAAACCATTACTCCCTGGCCTGAGTACAAACCTTTGCCATGTGCGCCCGGCAGTGTGGCATTTTCAGGATTTACTCCGGTAATGTTGTGTTCAACTTTTCTACCATTCGAATTATTTCCGTCTTTGTATAATTCATGTACGTTGAGAGTATTCACATCCACTTCGTAGAAACCTTCTTCCATGGTTCCATAGTAGATCATCTCTGCCGGTTTAAACAAATGTCGTGCATTACCTGTGTGACGACCCTGCATCACTGAATAGGGAATTACTCGTACATTTCTTTCAGCATCAATAGCGTAAGGACCAATAAAAAGCTGATTGCTTTCGTTATGAATCATGCGGTTGGCCGGAGTTCCTCCAATGCTTTCAGGACGAACAATTTGTGCCAAATCCGGAGTTATTTCATATAATTTATCTGAAGAGCCGAGTGGAAGGTGAGGCCCGTAAGTGATCACCCATAAACGATCGGCCCAGGGAACAACGGCTCCTGTTCCACATTCTCCTTCGTTGTTGTAATAAGCCAGCGAGGGATAGATTCCACTGACGGACTTAACATCTGTTGCTTGCTGTTTGGGAGAACAGTTTGGTAAAACTATGCTCAGTATAATTAAGACGAAAAAATTTCTCATAAGTATTTAAATTTTCTTCAATTCTTGCGTACTAGTTTTATAGAGTCATTATATGTTAATTGTTGAACCATAAATTAGTGTGAATAATGCTTATTGGTTGGTTTATTGGTTCATATGCTGGTATTGTTCTAATCTAACATTAATACAGATTGTATGCAATAAAAGAGACTGCAAAAAGGCACCTTGGGAAAGGGAAGAATTTGTAATCTATCGTTATTTAAATATTCAACCTATTTGTGCAGTCTCTTTCTATTTGCTTTAATGTAAGTGAATGCGAAACAGAACTTCTTTAAAGTTTTGCATATACTTCAATTTCCATTATTCTTACCATATTGTTTTCGTAATTAGGAACAAAAAACCGAACCTTATCAGTTATTATTTCCTCTTCGAAGGCTGCAGTATATGTCTCCCCCAGGAAATTATCTACTTCTACAACATTTTTCCATTCACCGTCAACATTTATTTGAAAGTTGAAATTTGGGATAAGATACTGATTGTATAAATGCTTATATACTGAAAATGAGGTTAAGGTGTACTCTCTTCCTAGATCAATCTCTATCCAATGTTCCAACCCTGGGTCAGAATTGGTAATCCATCTGGAATCTGTTGAAATAATGCCGTCTACAGCTTTTTCTCCTCCGAGCCCATCTCTCAGGTAAGTACTCGTAGTTGTTGGTTTATTTAGTGCTACATTTTGAATGATTTCAAGTGACGAAGAAGCTGTAAAGAAAGTGTCTATTGCTGTTTTCTCAGGCAAATAAATGGTGCGGAATGAAGCGCCTTTGTCAAGATTGTAATTATCCAATATAGTTTGAGTACCATCTTCGTTGAATATTTTAATTATCTTTTCCATTTCGCCTTCGTAGTAAGTCAATTCTACTCCGATATCTCTGGTCGATGATGGATCCCCCCATTTAATTGTTAATTGGTTACTGTCCGGATCAAAAGTTGTTTCCTTCACAAACCGCTCAACCAGCGTAGCTTGAAACTGAGCTCCGTAAACGTTTCCAATCATATCAAAATCGACTGAAGTTAAGCCTTCTCCATCCGTTGTAACTATTTGGAAAGTATAGCTTCCTTCAGGTATAATAAACGAATTATCTCCCACTAAAACATCGATAGAATCTGAAGCTTGATGTTCTGGTATTGGTACGACTAAAGAATCTGATTTTTCATCCCAGAATATTTTTAATTCTTTTGCTCTTGGATCCGTAATCCAGTAACGTAAAACAAAACGTTCTTGTCCGGGGAGAATCAATGCAGAGTCTAAACGTCCGATATATAGAATCTCTCCATCTTGAAGGTAGATATCATGTTTATCATTCATGTCAGAACAAGAAAGGAATGCCATATATATGGAGGCGAATAACAGTCCTAGATATTTTATTTTTCTCATATGTTTAAACTTTTTAGTAACAATTAGTTTTATTCAAATAATTGACCCCAGAATGTTAATTCAGCGATAAAGGAACTGTTAGAGTCTGTCCATGTACGAATTGTTCTGAACCTAATGTAACGTACTTCGGGAACTTCTAATGGAAATTCAAATTCTTCTCCTGACATTGCCAACGCTAAATCTTCGCTGGTCAGATTTGCAAATGAGGTGGCATCCGGTCCCGATGGTTTTTCGGAAGTGCCGGATAATAGCAATTCCCATCCATCCCAGGAACATGCGTCGCCATTGGCAACACTCGGATCATTTGTTCCCCATACCTCGAATTCTTTAGGGTGATGCAGGTTAAAGTACCATTCGTTTCTTCCCCAGAATTTGAAACGGGATAGCTTTGTTGATATGCCCAAATCAATCGTGAAGAATATGGGTTCAGAAGATGTTCGGTTTAAATAATATGTCCCATCACCTCCCGCAATGGTTTGTCCATCCCACATAACATTAATTGCTCCCCCCCACTGCGAGGCTGTAAATGCCGAACAAGTAGTCATCGCTCGCCATAGATTTTTATCCAATTCTGATTCTTCCCAGGGAGTTAATATGCTAAAAAGAGTATCAGTATAGTTGTTGTAGATGTCTCGAATAAAAATTCCAAATTCAGTTTCTTCTGCTTCTAAACCGCGCACTGTTCCAAGTCCGCTACCAACTGATGTGTAAAAATTTTCGAGAGATACAAACGTATTCTCCTCATCTCTAGCAACAATTCCAACTACAATGTCTTTTCTTTCCGGATTTTCCCAGGTAAGTTTTATTCCACCAAAGCTGGCGATAACAGAAATACTGTGGTAGATGTCGAAAATAGGTGAGTCAAGCGGGTCTATTTCAACAACAACCGGAACCGATTCATTCTTGCTTTTGTCTACCGCTATCAAGCTGACACTTGTTTTTGTCGCTCTTGCGAAACCTTCTATTGTTAGCTCATTAATAAAGGCTGACGCCAGTTTTTCTTTTTTCTCTCCGGATGGAAGCGTATAAACTGCTTTTATGCAGAGTAAATCCTTGTCTCCGGGGAGATCATATTTGATTGTTGCGCCACCTTTAAAGTTTGATACAACTGGGTTCGAAATCATCTGAGGGGAGGTATCGTCTACCGGATATTGCCCAATCGGTTCTTCGGTACACGAATACACAAAGAACATCAGAAATGCAATGTTTATGATATATTTTTTCATTCGTTAATATTTAAAGTTTTCATTGGAAACAAATGAAACAAGCATGAAATGAAATCAT
>QKAV01000120.1 GCA_003247185.1 Crocinitomicaceae bacterium | reverse complement strand
TGCGCTACAAAGTTTTAAGGAAGCCTCTTGGTCAGCCTGTTGGGAGCGAACGCAATGACGGCGATCTGAAAGGAGAACACTTCGCGCTTTATGACAATGGTTATTTACGTGCAATAGCCCGATTGGATGAAGCCTCTCCGGGTATAGCGCAAGTGCGATTTGTTGCAGTAGAAACAGAACTTCAGGGTAAGGGATACGGCAGAGCGATTATGACTGCGGTCGAAGAAAAAGCAAGAGCTACAAATCACCACAAAATGATTTTACATGCCCGTGATTATGCCGTTGATTTTTACTTAAAACTGGGATATCACGTTGTAGAAAAAAGCCATCTCCTGTTCGGCGTATTACAACACTATCTTATGGAAAAAGAACTTTAATCCTTCTTCTTGCGTAGGCGATCCTCAACTTTTTTCGTAACTAACTGATAGAGTAATTTAGCGTCCTTTTCGTTCAATTTACGCCCCAATCTCACCACTTTATTCATATAATCAAACTCAATCCGTTCTCCTCCTCTGATCCACGGAGAGGCTTCCCAAACGGACTGAATGGATTTTTCTTTTGGCGTATACATCCGAATCTTTTTGATGTTCTCCAGATAATACGGCGTAGACCGACCGTATCCTTTTATTGACTTTTTAAAATAAAGGGCAGTTTCATCAATCTTGATAGATTCCTTTCCCCACAGCAACCAGAAAAAAGAACGTGTTACCCGTATCGCATAATAAATCCAGAAAGACATGAACACGACAACCGCGATCTTTTCCTGATCAGTCATTTCCAGCGCGAAAAACGACCATGTTACGATCGCTCCAATCGCCATCCACATCGATACCCAGGCCCCCATTAATGCATTCACCCAAAATACATTGTCCGGTTCGATTACAATCGTGGTCTTTTGTTTGTCGTCAACAAATGAAATACGTTTTCCAATCCATTTCATGCTGCAAAAATACCTAAATATTCCACAAAAAAAGGGTGATCTACCGACCACCCTTTACATTCTTATCGATTGATAATTATTCTACAACCAATCGTTTTGTTCCTCTTTGTCCATCAAGTGTAAATTCAACGGTATAAATACCAGCCTGAAGCATTGATGTGTTGATTGAAAGCTGCTCTCCGGCACCCACGCTTCCAAAGTCACGTGAACCAACCAATTTACCCGTCATATCATAAACATTGATCACAACGTTAGCACTTCCCTCTACATTGATATCAATCATTGTATAATCTTTAGCCGGGTTAGGATACATTCTGATTTGATTTGAAAGATCCAATTCCGCTACGGATGAATTACTTGTAATAGATGATTTTGCTGCATTGTCAATTCTTCCTGACGGATCAAGGATCATACCTATGATATTGATGCTGTTCTCATCCCACTCTACCG
Source organism: Crocinitomicaceae bacterium (assembly GCA_003247185.1). Taxonomy (GTDB): domain Bacteria; phylum Bacteroidota; class Bacteroidia; order Flavobacteriales_D; family Crocinitomicaceae; genus UBA4466. Next base: position 2,620 of record QKAV01000120.1, on the reverse strand, counting down.
GTAAAGTAAATGTGTATGTTCCGGAATAAGTCTCTCCTGCATTCACTGTTGCAGGGAATACTGTAGCATCTCCTGTAAATGACGGCTGAATAGCTCTGGCAACGTGATCGTATACCATTTGAGCTGCAGGAACCGGATTCGGTAATAACTCAAATCCACCCATCACTCCACTAGAACCGCCAGAATAAGCATTTGCCTGATTGTATCCGGATGTTGTACCCGTTACACCATCTTCTGTTAAAACACAAGCCAATTTATAGTTGTTATTGGCAGATGCCTGAAATTCTGCACTAACTGTCACCGACAATTCTCTCGTACCGGCATTCCATGTTGCAACGTTTGAAATAAACGCTACAGGAGGAGTTTGTAGTCTTGTCAGGAAATCAGATTCCATTCCCGAAGGATCCACGTCTGCTCCTCTGTCAACTAAAGCTGAAGGATATCCCCCGATCAATGTTCCGATACCTGCATCATATTCTGTAACCGTCATAGGATCATTATTATGTACGGCAATTCCTTCCCAGTAAATACTGTATTTCTGTTCAAAAAGATCCATGTAAACAGCTCCTCTCGGACACCATTGACACCATGTTCCTGTCGCCTCTTCTCCAATTACCATTTTTCCGGTAGCAGGAACAATCGGATCAACTGTAATTACTTTTTGATCATCCGTATTGTTATCATCCTGTCCCTGTCCGTTGATATTAGAAATTGTTACCGTTAAATTATTTGCACCGGCAGCGATTAATATCGGTGTACTGAAAGTGTGATCATACGTATCCAAAGACGCAATCGAAACAGAGTTCACTGACTCCTGAATTGTACTTCCGTTGTAAACGTATTCGATATCGAAAGAGGTGATAGTAGAAGACCCCATGTTACGAACAGTTGCTACAACATCACCTGGTAAACCTGCAATATTTCCTGGTTGAGCGATGAAAGTAACCCCTCCATTCAGGTTAGGTAACATCGCCGGAATATGATTGTAGATCACATCATCCACATAGAATCCACTTTGGTTATTTCCTCCTTCCGAAGTAGGGTTAACCGGATAAAGATCCAGAATACCAATTTGTCCGGTAGGGTTAGAGAACGTTCCCATGCTTACATTGTCAACGAATAACTCCCAAATATTTGAAGTAAGATCCATTTCAATACGCATATTGAACCATGTTGCAGGAGGATAATTCGCTGTCATATATGGCGTACCACTATTCGACAGTTTTAAAGTCCCATCCTGAAGCATATTACAATCCAAAGCCCAAATCTGTCCAACAGTTTGTGTTCCTTGCAAGTTGAAGTAAGCTCCCTTTCCGGATTCTACAAAGAAATTAGCTTCGAAACTAAAATTCCCCGAGTTGTATACCTGATTAAACGGAAGAACCACGTCAGAAGGTCCTCCTGTAGACGTTGTAGATGAAAAATAAATGGAATTGTTTCCACTGGAAGCATTTGCACTGGATACATAAGTATCTTCCGTTGTTCCTTCAGCATTACTCCATGTTGTCCAATCCGGAGATTGTGGTCCGAGATATTGACCTGCCGTATAGCTTTCAAAATCATCAGAAAAAGTCTGAGCGTTAACAGCTCCTGCTGCTACCATAGAGATAGCTACGAGTAGTTTTTTATTCATAGTTTCAGTATTAAGACTTACAAGTTAAGTAAATTAATCCAGCTCCTGATTCTGAATTATAAAGCATTATTGAATTCTTACTTAAAATATCTGAAATCCTGCCCTTTCTTTATTGACTGAACAGACTCATAAATTAGTCGAATCGCATTCTCTACGTCATCCTTATGGCAAAGTTCTACAGTGGTATGCATATAACGCAAAGGCAAAGATATCAGCACACTTGGAACACCATCATTTGAATACGCGAATGCATCCGTATCTGTACCTGTTGCACGAGATGCAGCGGCTCTCTGGAAAGGTATCTTGTGTTTCTCTGCTGTTTTAATCACCTGCTTTAAAAGATTATTCTGAACAGCAGGCCCATACGTAAGAACAGGTCCGTCTCCAGATTTTAGATCCCCTTGCTCTATTTTGTTGATCATGGGTGTACTCGTATCATGACAAACATCTGTTACGATTGCTACATCCGGCTTTATTTTATTTGAAATCATCTCCGCACCACGTAATCCAACTTCTTCCTGAACAGAATTCACAATATACAATCCAAATGGAAGCTCAACTTTATTTTCTTTTAACAATCGCACCGTTTCCGCAATCATAAATCCACCTATTCTGTTATCTAAGGCTCTACCACAGAATTTATCCTTGTTCAATAGCATGAATTCATCTTCGAATGTCACTACACACCCCACATGAATCCCTAGTTTTTCGACATCTTCCTTAGAATTGGCTCCGCAGTCAATGAAAATATTTTTCATGCTCGGAGTTTCCTCATTTTGTTGACGCGTGTGGATCGCAGGCCATCCGAAAATTCCCTTTACAATCCCTTTGTCCGTATGAATGTTCACTCTCATCGAGGGTGCGATCATGTGATCCGACCCACCATTTCTTCGGACATAAATAAATCCTTCTTTCGTGATGTAATGTACAAACCACGAAATCTCATCTGCATGCGCCTCTATAACTACTTTATACTCAGCCTTAGGA
>QKAV01000131.1 GCA_003247185.1 Crocinitomicaceae bacterium | reverse complement strand
ACATTAAAATCCTGATCGATCTCAAATATGGTAGCCGGATCCTTTTCGGTTATGCTTATAAAGCACTTTTTTTCCGGATGCCAGCATATACTTTCGAACCCTTTATTTCTCCCGCCATTGTATGTCAGACGCTTTTGCTCAATAAACCCGAAATCAGTATTCACCTTCGAAAACCTCCTCGGCGTTTCGTCTACCACTACTAATTGGTCATTAAATAAGGTGATCGCTTCAAAATCAGTTCCTATTTCGTCACTTTTTCTGATCAGCTGACCGGATGTGTCAATTTCAGCAATAAACCCGTTGTCACTGACTACAAAGATCGAGTTTGATTCTGCGGAAAACACCATATCAGAAGGCTCCCTGATTCCTATGGGATAAGACCTGTCAGGCTTTATCTTAATTGTTGTTATCTCCGGATTTTTCTCTTTCCTGACAGAATGAGATGCGCTGATCGTTACAATACTGCTGAAAACGAACAAAATTAAATTTGTAGTCATAGGTTAATTGTTAGATGATCCGATTGTTGGTGTTCCAAATGTCACCCAGTTGTTTGAACCGTCCGGATACCGACCTTCACTTTGACCATCAACCGTTTGAATTCCATATTGATGTTCATCTACAACAACCCCGGATGCGGATCCTGATTTTTGGTAATACAGTACCAAATGCTCTCCGGATGCCGAAAGCCCGAAATTAGAATGGATTTGAGTTGCCATTGTATCCAACCCATCGCACCAGATCACCAGAAATCCACCTGCCGGAATGGTTACTTCCGGAATCAGATATTTCATCGGGTCGGAAGGACCTCCGTCTGACACATACCATGACCCTGCAGTCAATGTAACTGCAACACTTTGTGGATTGTAAATTTCCAACCAGTCTTCCGCGGAGCCAAATTCATTTGTATTAGCAGAACCTTTAGCTACAAATTCATTGATATAAAGGTATCCTGCTGTAATCTGATTCTGGGTAGTGTCGGTTGGATCAGTAGTCGAAACTTCCAGTCTGTCTTTTGTACAGGTAACCAGCGACAGGTTTAACAAAAACAATACAAGTGGAAGAATTATCGGAGTTAACTTAATCATTAGCAGGTAATAAAATCCTGCTCAAAACTACCCAATGGCAGATCGCCCCCAATTACGACAAAATTATTTTTGAATTAAGTCAAAATTACACTTGGATTACGCCCTCTTAAAGCCCCTTCCGTACACTGATCCAGCCCTCTTTACTGGGTATTATCGCTATATTAATTTAACTTCCGGACAACGAAATAAATGCAAATAATCCACCTTATAACTGGTCAAGCAGATCAGCATTGTTGTTCTTCATTTGCTTTTCCTCTTCCATCGCATTCATGATCCCTTTAACGAGAACAACAACAATCACAACCTTCCAAATGATTCCACGAATGAACGTAGCAGGTTCAACGACTAAAAACAGTAAAACGAGACAGACATAGAAGATCAAACCGATTAAAAGGGACACAAAAGGTCTGCTATTTGTCCAGAAACCGAGCCCGATAAATACTCCGGCAATAACCCAGTCAATAATTCCATACAAGAGTTCGTGACCATCAATCAGAAACGCTTCTGCAAATCCCACCAATACATAAAACCCTCCGATGATAAACAATGCGTTTCTTGCCTTGGTTATCTCAGATCTGCCTTCTATGGCTACCCTCACTTTTCGCTTCTCTTCTATTTCAATTTCCTTTTCATCTGCTACGTAATCCGGACAATTGCCCTGAAAGGTCGCCACATCATTGGTCAATCCGCAAATCAATCCTTTTTTGGAGTCAAATTGCCTTTGTTTGCAAACGGAGCAAAATTCCAACTGTTCTTCTCTGGTCATATTCATTTTAAATTATAGATTTCTCTCCCCTTCCACTTCGGTTTATAGAAAAACAGGAGGACGAGAATAATCAGATTATAGATCGGGAACAAAAGCTCATAGATGGGAATCAAAGCCCAGGTCAGCATCCGTTTGATCCGCAGAAAGAATGGCAGGAACAAAAGCAGATCAATGACAGTTTTTAGTGCATACCAGTAACCTGCAAACACCCAGTTTACGGACAACAGAAAATAAACCAATCCTATAATGTAAATTACAGTTAATGCGCTTTGTCCCAGGGCCAGGAAGGTACTTAAATTATCCTTGAGGTCACCTGTCTTACCGATCCATCTCAACCGTTGATCAATAAATTCTTTAAACGTTGCGGGAGTTTCTGTCAGGATGGCATTGGATCGATCCGAAACCAACCTCACATCTTTTTTGTTTAACCTGAAGTCGCGCAACAAATAAGTATCGTCACCACTAGCAGCATGCGCATGCGATGCAAAATCATCTGCTTCAACAAAAGCCTTTCGCTCATAGAAAAAGTTTGCCCCGCTGGACATAATCGGTCTTTTCAGACCTGAAAGTCCGGTATTGACAGCGTTCACCAATACTACGTCTATCTCAAAAAAACGCTTTAAAAACTGATCCGCTTCAAGAATCGCCGGAAGGACATACATATCTGCCTTTCCTAATTGTTCCAATTGTTCAAAATAATCCGGTGCAAAATGCACATCCGCATCCCACGTTAAAATATAGGCCGCCGTAGTATGATCTATGGCGTAGCGCAGTGCCTTCTTCTTTCCCGTTACACCCTCAGGCAAGAGCATTATTTCATAGGAAATCCCTTTCAGTTCTTTTATAATCAGCTCATCCGTTGCATCTGTTGAATGATCATCAATAAATACATACTTCCCCGGATGTTTGGTAAGTGTTCTGATTGCATTCAGCAATACATGAATCCTCTCTTTTTCATTCCTGTAAGGAATAAGGACGACCACATCGCTTACACTGAGCTTATTTTCCTGGCTTCTGTACTGCCTTTCCTTTCGCAATTGCAATACCAATCCGACACAAACAATCAGAGCCAGGCCTACGCTGTAGATGATAAAATATATACTGATCAAAATAATCATAAAACGCGTCTGTTTCTGGTAATAATCAGCCCTAATAAGGCCGGAGAAAACGTATTCAACAGCCAGATATATAAGGACGAAACCAATACAATTAACGGATCAATTCCAAGTCCGCTCAATACGAAAATCGAAATACTTTCCTTGATTCCAAGCTTTCCAAGAAAAAGTGATGGTGCAGACAGCGTAATAAAATAAATCAGCCATATTGAAAAAAACAGATCCGGCCCGGCTTGTACACCAAAAGCGATAAGCACCAGAAAAAACTGGGTTGAAAAAATAATAAAACGAATTCCTGTGTACCATAAGAACAGGAAAGCCATTTTCTTATTCTTTGCCAGTACTTCTCTTAATTCATTGATACGCCATTTGGTCCAGGAACCCGGAATAATCTTTTCAGGAAAGAAGTAAATCAATACTCCTAAAAGAATCACCAACAACAACGGCCACAGCAAAACTGCCAGATATGATTCCCAAATTGCCCTGTCAACAAAAAGGAGTGAAACAGCTCCGAACATAAGGCTTGTTACAAAATGGGCATGATTTCCGTAAAGCGTCAACCCGGTTAATACTGTCCTGTCCTTCGAATCAAAGTAGTAGACTCTGCCGATAAAATTTCCTACCATATTAGGTGTTAGCAGTCCGGTTACAATTCCTGCAAAGAAAGAGTGAATCAGCTGCTTTTTCGAATAGTCAATTTCCGATCGTTTAAGAGACTGCTTCCAAATCAGAAACACACAATAAATATTCGGATATACCATTAAAGTTGCAATGATTATAGCAAACCAGTTCCTGACCTCCGGATTTGTACCGGACAGATCGTACGATTGGATTTGATAATAGAGCAAAAAGATAACGCCTGCAAACAAGATCAGCTTGATGATCGAGAACAAAGTGCTTTGATTTTTCGTAGTTTTAAACAACGGAAGGCATTTAGATGGTTGAAGATAAAATAATTCTTGGAATAGACCCCGGAACAACCGTGATGGGATATGGATTGATTCACGTTAAAGGCAAACGATTGGAGATGGTTAATTTTGGTGTCATACACCTGAACAAATTACCTACCCATCCGGATAAACTCAAACGAATCTACGATCGTCTTATTGGAATCATTGATGAATACAAACCGGATGAAATGGCAATTGAAGCTCCGTTTTTCGGGAAAAATGTTCAATCCATGTTGAAATTAGGACGGGCACAGGGAGTTGCCATTGCCGCTGCCCTGCACTTCAATCTTCCTTTTGAAGAATACACTCCGAAGCGCATCAAACAGGCAATAACCGGTTCGGGAGCCGCATCAAAGGAGCAGGTTGCCGCAATGCTACAGCAAGTTTTAAATTTTAAGGAAATGCCTAAATACCTGGATGCAACCGACGGATTAGCTGCTGCCGTATGTCATCACTTTTCGAAGGGAATCGGAGAACACAACAAGACTAAATCCGGAAACTGGAATTCCTTTATCAAATCAAATCCGGACAGAACAAAGTAATGCAGGTATTAAAGCACTACATCCGCTTCATTGTATTTCTGTCAATCAATTTGGGTGCATTGGGGATCGGAGCGATGTTAATGGGAGAAGGCCCCGAAAGTGATTGGTATAAACATCTTGCAATTGCGCCCTGGACACCTCCGGGATGGATCTTTGGAGGAGTATGGTTAACAATAATGATCCTGTTTTCAATCTATGCTGCCAAAATCCAGCAAAGAACAACCGGCAGATATTTGTTTTCGATTATGTTCGTCCTGCAATGGATTCTTAACGTTTCGTGGAACCCTTTGTTTTTTATGTACCACTTACCCGGAACCAGTCTGTTTGTAATTATCTGTCTGTTCCTGCTTTTGATCCTTATGGCTATGCACTTCAGCCATGTCGCTAAACATTATACGTGGCTCATTTTGCCCTACATTTCATGGTTACTGATAGCTATCAGTTTGAACGCGTATGTTGCTATTTTTAACGGCTAGGCGTTATAGCTGATCAGGCCAGGAATCTTACAGGACATCAACCAACTCAACGTTGAAGATCAGTACCGAGTTTGCAGGAATACTCCCGGTAGACTGGCTTCCATAGCCAAGAGCCGATGGAATAAGCAGCATTCCCTTTCCTCCCTCTTTAAAATAAGGAATCCCTTCTGTCCAACCTTTAATTACCTGTTGCAAATTAATGGTAATCCCTGTCGTGCTTTCATCAAACAATGTTCCGTCAGTTAAATACCCCGAATACTTCACCTTGACATCAGAATACGCATTGCAGGATGCTCCCGTTCCGGGTTGATCAATGGCATAATGCAATCCCGAACCCGTGGCAATGGCATTCAAATTGTGACTTGAAATATATTCCTGAATGATCTTCTCGTCAATATCCGCCTGCGATTCTTTCTTCTTACACGCGGTTAGACTTAAAGCAACTAATGTCAATGCGATAAATAACTTGTTCATAGGTTTAATTTTGTTGAAGTTCTCCCAATTCCTTATTGAGTAAATTTAGTGCTTCGCCATAGATTGCATCCATCTCGTCCTGATCTTCGGCATAATACTTCATCGAGTTTTCAAATTGTTCCGGCGAAATTCCATTTTCTTTCAACAACTCTTTTCCCGACCTATCGAGTGTTTTGTAGTAACGGTCTATTCTACCGTACTTGTTCTGCATGTGGCCCTCCAGTTTAACCAAATCCTTGATTACCTGCACCAATTTTTCCCGTTCAATCAGATCATTTGGAGGAGTTGGTTTTTCCAATCCCTGATTACAAGATACCAATATCAATATTAGAACAACTGCTAATCTCATTTCACGTTAAACAACAGGCGATCTCCACTTCCAGCCTCAATGATCGCCCCATGGTCATATACCTTCTTACCATTAACGTAGGTACTGTCTATTGCGTTTGAAAACGTTGTTCCTTCGAACGGTGACCATCCGCATTTATAGAGTAAACTCTCTTTAGTAACTGTCGTTGGTTTTTCAGGATCTACAACAACAAGGTCCGCATGATAACCTTCACGGAGGTACCCCCGGTCTTCAATTCTGAACAAAACCGCAGGTGCGTGAGCCATTTTCTCAACAACCCGCTCGATTGATATTTTACCTTCTTTCACCTTTTCCAGCATGGTTAAAAGCGCATGTTGTACCAAAGGGCCTCCTGACGGAGCTTTGAAATAGGTATTTTCTTTTTCCTCAATCGTGTGAGGTGCGTGGTCTGTCGCGATTACGTCAATTCTATTATCCAACACTGCCTGAAATATCGCATCCCGATCACTTTCTTTCTTAACGGCAGGATTCCACTTGATATAGGTTCCTTTTTCTTCGTAATCCTTATCTGAAAACCAAAGATGGTGTACACAGGCTTCCGCCGTAATTCTTTTTTGCTCCAGCGGAATAGAATTATCAAACAAATCCAGCTCTTTAGCTGTTGAAATATGCAATATATGCAAGCGGGTATCGTATTTTTTTGCCAGTGCTACTGCTTGCGAAGAGGAAATATAACAAGCTTCTTCACTTCTGATGATGGGATGCATCCACATCGGAACGTCTTCTCCGTATTTTTCTTTTGCGGCTTCAATATTTCTTCGGATCGTTGCTTCATCCTCACAATGCGTGGCAATGAGCATCGGAACTTTAGAGAACAATCCATTCAGAACCGTTTCATTATCCACAAGCATGTTACCCGTTGAAGAACCCATGAATATTTTCACTCCGCACACGTTTCTCTCATTGGTTTTCAGCACCTCCTCGATATTGTCATTGGAGGCTCCCATGAAAAAGCTGTAATTCGCTATCGAACGCTGAGAGGCAATATCGTATTTGTCCTGTAATAACGCCTGTGTTAATGTATTCGGCACTGTATTCGGCATTTCCATAAAGGAGGTAATCCCCCCTGCCACAGCAGCTCTTGATTCGGTAAAAATATCAGCTTTGTGCGTTAACCCCGGCTCTCTGAAATGAACCTGATCATCAATACATCCGGGAATAAGAAATTTCCCATTGAGATCTACAACCTCCATTCCGTTTTCAGGAGTAATATCAGTTGCAATTTTTTCTATTCTGCCATTTTTAACCAGCAGATCGCCTTCTGTAATTTTTCCTTCGTTGACTAATCTTGCGTGCTTAAAAAGTAATTGGCTCATAATTTCATTTTTCTCATTTTCCAGACACCAAAAAATGCTTCTTTGAAAATGCCCGTACTCATTTTTGATTCTCCATATAACCGATCTACAAACATAATCGGAACTTCCGTGATTTTAAACTTATGTTTGTACGCTCCGTATTTCAGACAAATCTGAAAAGCATAACCCTTAAAAGTTACCGCATCCAGATTAATACTTTCCAATACAGATCGTTTGTAACACATAAATCCGGCGGTAGTATCCTTCACCGGCAACCACAGAATCATTCTTACATAAACACTTGCAAAATAAGACATCAAAATCCTATTCCACGGCCAGTTTTTAACCTTACCGCCTTTACAGTAGCGCGAACCTATAGATAAATCCGCACCGTCCACAGCACAGGCATCAAGTAAACGTTTTAAATCGTGGGGATTGTGTGAAAAGTCACAATCCATTTCAAAAATATAATCGTATTGCTTTCCGATTGCCCACTTAAAACCGTGGATGTATGCTGTGCCAAGACCTAGTTTACCTGTACGCTCTTCTAAATGAATCCGATCAGGAAACTCTTGTTGCTTTTCTCTGATTAAATCCGCTGTGCCATCAGGAGACGCATCATCCACAAAAAGCACATGAAACGGATACTCCAATCCCATTACGGTGTCAATCATTTTTGACACGTTCTCACGCTCATTATACGTTGGTATGATAACTACTGACCTTGACACAATTTTTTAATTCCCGCTAAAATAAATATATAAAGAATAACAGAAGACAATCCGATTAAAAACGGGAATACTTTTTCAATTAATTAACATCTTCAGGTTCTTTTACCTGACGAATAAACATCTTGAATTTCGTCCAGAGTATATCCTTTTGACTGTAAATAACGATACAATTTCACCTTTCTTTTATATTCGTCTCTCTCATTGCTCAGGCTCTGGGATTTCAAATCATACAGGTGCTTTAAATTGCCAAAATATACATCATCCTGCACTTCTGATATGGCTTTACTTATCAGACTTTCAGTTATTCTCTTCCTTCTTAGCTCGGCAATCAGTTTATTTCTTCCCCAACGCTTGATATTTACTTTACCGGATACAAATGACTCTGCAAATCGTTCATCGGATAAAAATCTGCTTTCCACCAGGTATAACAAAAGAGCTGAACGATCTTTCTCGTCCAGCTCCCATGTTTTCATTTTATTTTCAACCTCAAAGGTACATCTGTCCTGATAAGCACAAAATGCTTCCAGCTTCATTTTTGCTTCTTCAAAAGTAAGACCTGAAGCTGCCTTCATCACAGGTTGATCACTTCTCCATTTTCATCCGTAAACTCATACTGCAGCAAATGATAAGAAGACAAACCTCTAACCGGTACCCACTTCTTGTATTTCATGAACCACTTGAATCTTCTGGAAGATAGCCCTTTTGTAAAGTAAGCCTCCAGATACGGATGCACATTTAAAGTTACTTTCTTGTGTTTCTTTTCCGACAAAATGAAATTCAGATTCATTTCGATTTCTTCCGCGAATAAGATCGAAGCCTGTACTTCACCTGTTCCATTACAGGTCGGACATGTTTCAGATGTATTAATATCTGTTTCCGGACGAACACGTTGTCGCGTGATTTCTACCACTCCGAATTTAGACGGAGGAAGAATATTGTGCTTTGCCCTGTCGTTGGACATTGATTGCTTTAATGCTTCATAAAGAGCTTTATTATTCGCTTTATCGTGCATATCGATAAAATCGATACAAACGATACCTCCCATATCTCTTAATTGAAGTACGCGCGCAATTTCCTGAGCCGCTTCGATGTTCGTTGCCATTGCATTGCTCTCCTGTCCGTCCGCTCCTTTTCTGTTTCCGCTGTTTACATCAATCACGTGCATCGCTTCTGTATGCTCAATGATCAAATAGCCTCCACTAGGCAAAGGAACTTTTTTCCCGAAAAGCGTTTTGATCTGTTTGTTCACACCAAACTTCTCGAAGATTCCGATCTTACCATCATAGTGACGGATGATCTTCTCTCTTCCGGGCGCAATATCTGCAACGTAAGTTTTTAGTGTTTCGAACAGTCCCTCATCGTTCACGTGAATATTAGTAAAATCTGCATTCAGCAGATCTCTGAGGATAGTGGATGTTTTATCCATTTCTCCTAAAACACGGGTCGGAGGAGTTGCATTCTTCAAATTGGAATGCATTCTTTTCCACTTGTCCAACAGATTTTTCAGATCCTGATCGAGCAGTTCGATTTTCTTACCTTCTGCAACAGTTCTGATAATCACACCGAAGTTTTTCGGTTTGATTGAGTTCATTACATCCTTCAGACGATTTCTCTCTTCCTTATCTCTAATCTTTTGAGAAATAGAAATTTTATCTGAGAATGGTACAAGTACCAGATACCTTCCCGCCAAAGTAATTTCAGCGCACAATCGTGGCCCTTTGGACGAAATAGGTTCTTTTGCTACCTGAACCAGTATTGGGGCAGAAGCAGAAATAACTTCAGCTATCTTACCATCTTTTGGAATATCCTTCTCCGGTTTAAAGTAGAGAAGGTCAGCAACATTCTGCTTACCTCGCAGTGTATCTCTTGAAAACTTATTTAACGAATTGAACTGAGGACCCAAATCCAGATAATGGAGAAATGCGTCCTTTTCATATCCAACGTCAACGAATGAAGCATTTAAGCTAGGAACTACTTTTCTGACTTTTCCCAGGTAAATATCACCTACGGAAAAATCAGTATTCCCTTGTTCCTCATGCAATTCGATAAGCTTTCCATCATTGAGCAAGGCAAGCCAAATACCCTTTTGCCGGGCATCGACTATTAATTCTAAACTCACGAAAGCCTAATTTTGATAATACAAAAGCAGCAGAATCACTATGGAAGTCTGCTGCACTAATAACTTTCAGAAGAAATTATTTTTTCTTCTTATGACGGTTTTTTCTTAGTCTTTTCTTACGCTTGTGCGTAGCCATCTTATGTCTCTTTCTTTTTTTACCGCTTGGCATAATCTTATCTATTTGGTGTTAAACTTATCTTTCAAGTACTAAAAAAAACACTCCCGATTTTTCGACGGGAGTGCAAAGATAATAAAAACATCTGGAATTAACATTTTCCGGTTAAAATGTTTTTAGTTTTAGTCAACTTTTACGCTGCTCTTTACTTCCTCTACGAAAGTTTTAGAAGGCTTAAATGCTGGCACATTGTGCGCCGGAATTATAATAGAAGTATTTTTCGAAATATTTCTACCTGTTTTCTCTGCACGCTCTTTCACGATAAAGCTTCCGAATCCACGCAGGTAAACATTCTCTCCCTTCGAAAGTGAATCCTTTACCGATGCCATAAATGATTCAACTGTTTTCAATACTTCGTTACGTTCCAATCCAGTTTCATCTGCAATACTCGCTACGATATCAGCCTTTGTCATATCTTGTTTGTTTTAATGTTATCCAAAAAGTTGGGCGCAAAAGTAAGGTTCAAATTCCTTTTAGGACTAACTTTGAACCAATTTTTTGAACGATTTTCCCTCAATGGCTGATTTTTCTCTATCAATACGTGTTTGGTATAGACAAAATGGAAGAAACCTTCCGTGGAGAAACACAAACAACCCTTATTTCATATGGTTATCTGAGGTTATCCTTCAGCAAACGCGCGTGGATCAGGGCTTAAATTACTACACTAAATTTATCACCAACTATCCAACGGTGAGTGACCTTGCTAATGCTACCGAAGAACAAATTCTTAACGATTGGCAAGGCCTGGGATATTACAGCAGAGCCAGAAACCTTCACGGAACAGCTCAGCATATTCACCAAACTCTAAAAGGAAAGTTTCCTGATAATTTTCAGGATCTGATAAAATTAAAAGGGATTGGCCCCTACTCTGCCGCAGCGATTTCCTCCTTTGCATTCGACGAAAAAAAGGCTGTGGTGGACGGAAATGTCTACCGGGTTTTAAGCCGGGTTTTTAACATCGAAACTCCGGTCGATTCAACCATCGGGAAAAAAGAATTTCAGGATCTGGCAAACGAATTAATTTCCGCAGAACATCCGGCAGAGCACAATCAGGCGATCATGGAATTGGGCGCACTGATATGCACTCCCAAGGCACCTGTTTGCGAAAAATGCCCTCTAAATCACCTTTGCGAAAGTGTCCGGTTAAAAAATCAAAGTGAGCGACCTGTTAAACAAAAAACGACTAAAACAAGAAACCGGTATTTTCATTATCTGGTATACACCTGGAAGGATCAACTCATTCTGAAACAAAGAACAGAAAATGATATCTGGAAAAATATGTACGAATTCCCCCTGATTGAAAGCAGTTCGGAAGAAACACCACATGAACTGTTAGGGGCTGATCAGATATCGCGACTATACAAACATGTTTTAAGCCACCAGAAACTATTTGTCCGCTTTTATTCATTTCATCATCAGCCTGTTGATATAAAAGAAGACTGGAAGGTACTCTCCAGAAAAGACCTGAATGATGTACCCGTTCCCAGATTAATTGACAGATATTTAGAAGAAATGATTTAAATAATATTTGTACATTTCACTAAATTTGACCCATGGCAGGAAGCGTAAACAAAGTCATATTAATCGGTAATCTGGGAAAAGACCCGGAAGTAAGATACCTTGAAAACGGTGCTGTTGTTGCCAATTTTCCAATAGCAACATCCGAAACCTACACGGATAAAAACGGAAACAGAACCGAAAATACAGACTGGCATGATGTGGTGGTATGGAGAGGTCTGGCTGAAGTGGCGGAAAAATATCTCAAAAAAGGGATGAAGATTTACGTTGAGGGAAAATTGAAAAAAAGATCATGGCAGGACAAAGATGGAAACACGCGCTATGCAACTGAGGTTGTAGCGGATGATCTCACCATTCTTACACCAAAAAATGAGACGGGTTCCACCGGAAGACAAGCCCCTTATTCAAACGAGGGAACACCGCCTTCACCGGGTAAAATAGACGACATTATCCAAAGAGATAATAGCCAAAACCAGGAGGATGACCTACCATTCTAAACCAAACAAATAAATGGACGCAGACCCCTATAGTACCATGCCTCTTCAGGAGGCGATCACAGCAGGTTTTGGAAGCTCAGGAGATATTTTCTCGCTTATTACCCTGATCATACTACTTTTATTGTCAGCAGCTGTTTCAGGATCGGAAGCGGCATTTTTCTCTCTTTCTCCTTCCAACAAGGAAGATCTGGGTAAAGACGAAGAAAAAAAATCCAGAACAGTCTTAAAGCTACTGGAAAAACCCAGAGACTTACTGGCTACGATATTGATTACAAACAACTTTGTAAACGTTGGTATTGTTATTCTTTCCAGCTCCCTGCTACAGAGTATGCTATCGGGAGTAAACATTTCTCCGGGCACACATTTCTTTATCGAAGTTGTACTAATCACCCTTGTGCTTTTACTTGTGGGAGAAGTGATCCCAAAAATATATGCTACAAACAACGCTGTAGGTTTTTCCAAACAGATGTCACTTTTCCTTAACGGATTGAACAAGGTTCCACCCATTTCATGGATTCGGTTTCTTTTGGTAGGAGGGTCGAGTTTCATTCATCGCATCAGCGGAAACGGAAAAGTGAATCTGACATCTGACGAACTTGAACAAGCTATTGCATTGACGCGAAAAGAAGACATCAATGAAGAGGAACACAAAATACTGGAAGGAATTGTAAAATTCGGAAACACTCAGGTCAGACAAATTATGAGACCCCGAATGGACGTCTACGCGATTGAAAAAAACACCTCTTTCAAAGAGCTGCTTGATATCATTCTGGATTGCGGTCACTCGCGCATACCAGTTTATGAGGATTCTTTCGATAAGGTAATCGGTATTCTTTTCATAAAGGATTTATTGCCTTACATAGGAAGAGAAGATTTTAAAGACTGGATCAACCTGGTAAGACAACCGTTTTTTGTCACTGAAAAACGAAAAATTGATGATCTCCTGAAAGATTTCCAGGAAAAGAAAGTTCACATGGCCGTTGTTGTTGATGAATACGGAGGAACAAATGGTATTGTCACTCTGGAAGATGTACTGGAGGAAATCGTAGGTGATATTACTGATGAATTTGACGAAGACGAGTTGGTTTACACTAAAATAGACGATAACACGTACCTTTTTGAAGGGAAAACCGCTATAGTAGACGTGGCTAAGGTTATCGGTGCGGATGAAAAATCAATGTCAACCGAAAATAAAGCCGCCGAAACACTGGGTGGATTGGTTATTGAAATCGCTGGTAAAATCCCCAGAAACAATGAGTTTGTAGAACTGGAAGGATTCAAAATGATTGTGGAGTCCAGTGACAAAAAGAGAGTAAAAATGATCAAACTGATCAAACTCGAACAAGAGAATGAAAATGCCGAATAAAATAATTTACTTTTTAATCTTCGCGGGGCTGACGCTTTTCACTTCGTGCAAGGAAGAACTGCCTGTTCCCAAACCGCCAACCTATCTTCGAATAGAAGTTCCTTCATCAAAATACATCTCGTATGACGATCCATGCGGTTTCAGATTCGATCTTCCGGACATGTTCAAACTTGATTCTTCAAAAATCACGGAAGGGAATTGCAACAGAGTGATTGATCTTGGTCCGCTTAACGGCACTATTTTTCTCTATTACTGGGATATTGAAAAGCCGCTTTCATTTTACATCAATAACGCCAATGACGAGGTTGGAAACCACAAATTAAAAGCCTCTTTTATCGGAGACGAGCAGTTCAAACATCCCGAAAGAAGAGTTTTCGGAACCAAATTCGAATTGCAGGGAGATGTGGCAACACCTTTTCAGTTCTATATCACGGACAGCACTGATCGTTTTCTGTTTGCAGAAGTACTTTTTAATTGCACCCCGAACTACGATTCTTTGAAACCTACTCTTGATC
The DNA here is from genome assembly GCA_003247185.1 of Crocinitomicaceae bacterium. Lineage (GTDB taxonomy): Bacteria > Bacteroidota > Bacteroidia > Flavobacteriales_D > Crocinitomicaceae > UBA4466. Next base: position 34,392 of record QKAV01000131.1, on the reverse strand, counting down.
GTTTTAATCAGGACCTAGATCAACTCATCAAAACCTTCGAATGGAAGTAGTCGCATTGGCTCTCGGAAGTAATTTAGGCAATCGTGAATCGATCATCCGGCAAGCATACGATAAAATAGAAGACTCATGCGGTCGAATCGTAAGCGAATCAAACCTTTACGAGACTCTGCCTGTTGGTTTTTATTCTGAAAACCTCTTTCTGAATACGGCTATATTAATTGAGACGCAACTTTCTCCGCTGGAGCTACTTGCTGCTACAAGAACCATTGAATCGGAGTTGGGAAGAGAAAAAAAATCTGCCGGAACTTATGAATCCAGAACTTTGGATATTGACATTATACTGTATGGTCAACTTTTGTATCAAAGTACTGAATTAACTATACCTCACCCCAGATTCAGAGAACGCAGATTTGTTCTTGAGCCGCTAAATGAAATTGCTCCGAATTTCACAGACCCTTTAACCGGCCTGTCAATCACGAAGTTACTTTACTATTTGACCACGCAGGAAAACATCTGATTTTCAATAAAAAAAACGACTAATTCGAGCTATATATTGCATTATAAAAATTATGCTTATACTTGCAAGGTAATTTGATTTAGAACTTATTTAGACTAACTATGAGAAAGCAAAATGTTAAAGTTTTGGCTCTTTTGGCAGTTGCTGGTGCATTCGCTACAGGATGTGACTTGTTAAAAGACGTACAGTATGATGTGACTCCTAATCCATTGGAGATGCACAACGATTCAGTAAGAGTTACTGTTGATATTACTTTACCGGAAAAAGGTATTGCTAAAAAAGCTGCAGCAGAAATCACTCCAATGTTAGGAGACACGCCATTGAAAATGGTTCGTATCCAAGGTGAGAAAGCTACAGGTAACGGAGATGTTATCCAATACAAAGCCGGAGGTAAAATTTCATACACAGATGTTGTAGCCTACAAACCTTCTATGGAAGCAACTGATTTGGTTGTAACTGGAAAAATATACAAAGGAGAAAAAGAAAAAGGTGAAATCGAGCAAACTAAAATTGCTGATGCAACTATTATCACTCCGTACTTAGTAAACAAAGATTTCCGCGTTGTAATCGCGAAGGATGAGTTCCGTCGTGTTACTGAAGAAACTTTCATGGCGCAAATCAATTATGATAAAGGACGTTCTGTTGTTAAACCTTCTGAATTGAAAGAAGATGATATCAAAGCGTTGGAAGCATTCCTTATGGATGCTCAAAACAATCCTAAAATTGATGTTAAAGGAATCAACATCACAGGATTTGCTTCACCTGAAGGGGAGGAAGATAAAAACAACACTTTATCTAACGACCGTGCCAATACAGGTAAAGAAGCTACAATTGGTGTAGCTAAAAAAGCTAAGAATGAAAAAGCTCAAGGTGAAATCTACAACCTGAAAGGATCAGGTGAGGATTACGTTGGGTTCAAACGTGAGCTTTCTGCTGACACTAAAATGAACGAAGATGACAAGAACCTTGTATTGCGTGTTCTTGAAACAATCTCTGATCCTGCTCAACGTGAGACAGAAATGAGAAACATGGGTAAAACTTTTACTTACCTTGATAAAAACATCTTCCCTATTCTTCGTCGTGCTGAGATCGTTGTAGTTTATGACAAAACAGGATTCTCTGATGAAGAATTGATGGCTAACTCTGTATCTAATTCAGATACATTGAATCTTGAAGAATTGTTATTCACTGCAACTCTTTATGATGATTTGAACGAAAAACTTCGTGTATACAAAATTGCTGAGTCTCGTTACCCAGAGGATTACCGTCCTGCAAACAACGTAGGTGCAGTTCTTTACATGATGAATAAAGTTTCTGAAGCTAAATCTCAATTCGAGAAAGCTAACGGAATCAAAGACAACGTGATCTCTAAAAACAACTTAGGTGCTGTTGCAGGAGTAAACGGAGATCGTAAGAAAGCGATGGACTTGTTCAACCAGGCAAATGGTGCAGGTTCAGAAGTTTCTTACAACAAAGGAATCATCAACATTCAAAATGCTAAGTATGCTGATGCAGTTTCTAACTTCGGTTCTGAAGCTACATTCAACAAAGCACTTGCTGAATTGTTGAACGGTTCACCTGCTAACGTTAAAAACACTATCGGTGGTTCTGCTGATGCTCAATCTGCTCAAGGTTACTACCTTATGGCAGTTGCTGCAGCTCGCCAAAATGATTTGACAGGAGTTGTAAACAACTTGAAATCAGCTATTGCTAAAGATGGTGCTTACAAAGCAAAAGCAATGAAAGATCGTGAGTTCTTGAAGTACTTTGAAGATGCTTCATTCACTGCGGTTGTGAAATAAGATTATCTAAATCAATCAAGGAAAACCCTGACCTGTCGGTCAGGGTTTTTTGTTATCATTTCATTAAGTTTTCCACGAAATCCTGATTTCCCAATTTAGGACATTGTTTAGACGAACAATCACTAAATCGGTTTTAAATCGTTTTAGTATTCTACCAAAAAGAAACTTCACTCCCTCCTATATGTTCTAACTGTTAACTACCTGATTTGAGAGGTATTTTGAGTTTGGTCGTCAGGTAAGTTTATCCGTAATTTGTATTATAATTTCGACTTTAAGACCGACTATTATGAGGATTTACTTACTTACATTGGTTTCTTTTCTGACACTTGCTAACTTCTCTTTTAGTCAGCTAATTATATCCGAATACCTGGAAGGGACAAGTAATGATAAATGCATTGAAATTTATAATACAACAAGCTCTGCTATCAATTTATCCGGATACAACATTAAAATTTACTTTAACGGCTCAGCATCCGCAGGATCCACAATAAATTTATCAGGAACCATAAATTCATGTGATGTATTTGTAGTGTGTAATTCCTCTGCGACACAGGCAGGTGGTGCAAATCAAACCTCGGGCAGCATGACTTTCAACGGAGATGATGCCGTTGGATTATACAATGGTACAACCTTACTGGATCTCTTTGGTACAATTGGACAAGACCCCGGAACAGAATGGAGCGGAGTATCTCCCGGAACGGCAGATGGAGGTTTTACGCGTAACCTAAACTATTGTACTGGTAATACAGACACATCCACACCGGGATTTCCAAGTTTTACCTCTTCAAACTGGACATCAGTAGGAATAGCGGGGGGGAATTTGGGTGCTCATACCAGCTCTTGCGGTGCCTGTGGATCAGGTAACACAATCACAATAAATGCAATAAGTAGTTTAAGCTACAATATTAACTGTTCAACAGGAGCTAACGGAACTATAGATTTTTCCTCAACGGGGACATTCAATATTGGGAATAACTATGTTATAGAACTGTCTGATGCCTCCGGAGGATTCTCATCGCCTATAGTAATAGGAACCGTAACGTCAACATCAAATTCACTTACCGGAATTTCATTCACAATACCTCCCGGAACTCCTTCAGGGACACTATATAGAATCCGTGTCAGGTCAACAGATCCGGCTGCAACAAGCAATGATAACGGAAGTGATATTACTATAACGCTTTCAGGTACATGCCAACCCCCATATATGACATCTGTACTGATAAATAGTTGCAACCCTACTTGTAACGAAGGATTCAACGAAATTGTTTTCGGTAATTCAGGTGATTATTCCTTTAATGTAACAGCCTCAAATTTTAACTTTTCGTATGGTTCAACTTCTCCCGGAACTAACTATACTGATGTCCTCGTTAACAATGCCAGTACAATTGTGACCTTAAATGACTCTGCAGGATGTCCCGGACTATTTGTAGATGCAACAGGTACAACTGTACCTGCAGGAGCTAGCTGGATGCTGGCTAACACCGGAATTTGCCCGGAAGCTTTGAACTGGTCAGGATTATGCGGTTCTGGTCCAATATATGTCATATTTACGAATGATTCTGACTGGAATACAGTTGGAGGTAACTTTGCTAACAGTACAACATCTCCAAATGACATTCGTTATTACCAAACGTCTATCACTGCAACCACTGGTACTACCATGACTGTAGATTATACGACAGATGGAACGCAGTATCCAAACTCAGATGGAGTATTTGCTACCTTTAATTCAACCGGAGGGGCGGCTACAACTTATGGCGACGATAACTGCAATCTTACTCCTGTTGTACTTCCTGTAGAATTGATTGATTTTAACGGTGAGATCTCAGATTACAATCAGTTGTACTGGGCTACAGCATCTGAAAGAAATGCGAGTCATTTTGAAATCGAAGTATCCAATGACGGTAAGACCTGGGAATCTATTGGTTCTGTTGCTGCTGCAGGAAACAGTACTGATCTCAATTCATACAGTCTTAGTCACATGTACCCGACTATGTCGATCAACTATTACAGATTAACCCAATACGATCTGGATGGTGCGTATGTAACATATTCTAAAATAGTTAGTCTGGATAACAGGGAACACGCCGGCGAATTAATCGGTATCTACAACACGCTGGGACAGAAGATTTCAGGTAGTGAAAAAGGCGTTCAGATTCACCTGTATTCTGACGGTACTACAAAACGAATTTTCAAGAACTGATAAACGAACGATCTTTCCAGAGGTTGTACAGGTATTGCTGTTCTGCCTGACCCGGAGTCGGAATCATAATCAACGGTTTTCTGAGAAAATACGCATCCATAATTGTGGAGTAGCCAGATCTTGAAATTAGCTTGTCTGCATTGCAGATTAATGCATCCCGATCCTTCCATGTACCTGACTGCATACTGACAGGGGAAGCAGCCTTCAGGTTATCATTACCGACAACCTTTACCGGATGAAAATCTGTTTGCTTCTGAATTAATTCCAACAGTTGCTGGTCATAAGGTGTCGGACCACTTATAATTGCAAGCGAATATCCCTCATTGCTTACCGTACAGTTTTCAAAGCGACTTCGCGGTCCGATATAATGTGCATTCAGACCACACGTATTTCTACTCAACTTTCCGGCAAAGTAACTGTCTTCCCGGTCTACCACCCACACTGCATCAAATTTTTGCATCAATTTGCAATGCAGGTTATTCACTCTTTTCTGATACCATTTTACCGGCAATGTTAGCTGATGAGTAATAAAAACAGAAGGAACCTTTCCGGAACAAAATCCGTAGCGGTGATCACTAAGCACCAAACTGATATTAAAAATCCGAACCAATTCTTCCGTAAGTTTCCGTTCCTCTTTCAAATGCTCGTTAAGTTTTAAACCCGATCTCAGCAGATCGAACGCAAAATTCCCGCTTCCTGAAAAAGTAAACGGGTAATCCTTTAATGCAACATAGGTAAGAGCCGGAAAATATTCTTCAAAAATGCGTTTTTGGGCTTCACTTCCTGCAATAATAACCTCATTCTTGTTTTCCAGTAGTTCCCTAATAATGGAAATGCTTCTGGAGACATGTCCCATCCCCCAATTTAATGCAGCGTATAAGACTCTTGTATTACTTATCTCCGTGATTCGCATGATTAAAGATAATTCTTTAAGATCTATTTGCATTTTTTTTGATTGTCATTCCCAACTTTGGCCTTATCTTTATCGTTATTAACCATTGAAACATCAAAATCATGTTCGATAATAACGAATTTAAAAAGTATGCAACCAAGCACATGGGCATCAGCAGCATGCACATGGAACATTATATAGAGTCTTCTTTAACTCCGTACATCATTGAGGAACGTCAGTTAAACATGACTCAAATGGACGTTTTCTCGCGTCTGATGATGGATCGTATTATATTCCTTGGAACAGGGATTAATGATCAGGTTGCCAACATTATAAATGCTCAATTGCTATTTCTGGAATCAGTTGATGCTAAAAAGGATATTCAAATCTATTTGAATTCTCCCGGAGGATCTGTTTATGCCGGATTGGGGATTTACGATACCATGCAATACATCAACCCTGACGTAGCTACGATCTGTACAGGTATGGCTGCTTCTATGGGTGCTGTTCTGTTATGTGCAGGAGCAGATGGTAAACGTTCTGCTTTAAAACATTCAAGAGTGATGATCCACCAGCCACTTGGAGGAGCTCAGGGACAAGCGTCAGATATCGAAATTACAGCTCGTGAGATTCAAAAATTGAAAAAAGAGTTGTATGACATTATCTCGCATCACTCAAAACAAGATTACGATAAAGTTTGGGCGGATTCTGACAGAGATTACTGGATGACTTCAGAAGAAGCTAAAGAATATGGCATGGTAGACGAAGTTCTGCTACGCAATCCAAAATAAGCAGACGTTAAACGGTTGATCCGTTAAAGACGAAAAAAATTATGGCGAAGAAAGAAACAGGTTGTTCATTTTGCGGTAGATCGCGGGATGAAGTGGGGATATTGATCGCAGGAGTTACAGGACACATTTGTGAGAGCTGCGTTACGCAGGCTCATAGAATTGTGACTGAGGAAAATTTGTCTGATGGTGGCAAATTCAACGGTGAAGCGAAACCGGTAAACATCATGAAACCGAATGCTATCAAGGCTAAACTTGATGAGTATGTAATCGGTCAGAATGATGCGAAAAAGGTGCTTTCCGTTGCTGTTTACAACCATTACAAGCGTCTTAATCAACCTGCTACTCAGGACGAAGTTGAAATTGAGAAATCAAATGTAATTCTGGTTGGTAGAACTGGGACCGGTAAAACACTTTTGGCAAAAACTATCGCTAAAATGCTAAACGTTCCCTTCTGTATTGCAGATGCCACAGTACTTACGGAAGCCGGTTATGTGGGAGAGGATGTGGAAAGTATTCTTTCCCGCTTATTACAAGCTGCTGATTACAATGTAAATGCTGCTCAACAAGGCATCGTGTTTATCGATGAAATTGACAAAATAGCGCGTAAAAGTGATAATCCTTCCATCACCCGGGATGTTTCCGGAGAAGGAGTTCAACAAGCTTTACTGAAACTTTTGGAAGGTACGGTAGTAAATGTACCGCCTCAAGGTGGACGTAAGCATCCTGAGCAAAAAATGATTCAGATCGATACGAGAAATATTTTATTCGTTTGTGGCGGAGCTTTTGACGGGATCGAGAAAATCATTGCCAATCGTGTTAACCGTCAAACAATCGGTTTCTCATCTGTAGAGCAGGAACGTATCGAAAGCGATTCATTGTTGCGTTATGTAAATCCTACGGACATCAAAACATTTGGGTTGATTCCTGAATTAATAGGGCGTTTCCCTGTTCTTACTTATCTGGAACCGCTTGATGCTGATAGTCTGAAGCGTATTCTTACAGAGCCTAAAAATGCCCTGGTTAAACAATATGTTCGCTTGTTCGAATTAGATGGAATTGATCTGAAATTTGATCGGGAAGTATTGGATTTCATCGTACAGAAAGCGATTGAATTCAAATTGGGTGCCCGAGGATTACGCTCCATTTGTGAAGCCATTCTAAACGAGGCAATGTATGAACTACCATCCAGTGATGACAAATCATTCAGAGTATCACTGGAATATGCAGAAAATCAATTCTCAAAATCAAAAATGGCAAAACTGAGGGTTGCCTAATTTTGTGTATCTTTATTTCATGATTGGTTGATCATGAAGTTGCTGATATTCATATTATTAGTTCCATTCCTTGCGAATTCGCAATATTGGTACAAGTCGGATACTTCCTGTTATTCCTCACAGTTTATTGCTGTGGACATTAGCGAACTCAGTTCTGTTCCAAGTCCATTTCGTCAAACTACAGACAGGTATGAAGTAGACGTGCCGGATACAAGCGATTTGTTTAGTGTTGTATATGAATTGAACAGGGAGGGATTATTACCTATCTATGATTGGGCAATTCAATCGCGTCCGGGATATCTTTCTGCAGGCAAAATGGATTCTATTTTCACTTTCGAACCATTTGTTCATATATTGGAAGATCCGGAAGTTTTCTATACTCCATACTTTTACAGATTTTTTGGACTAAACGACTATGTACTTTATGATGATTCCGGTTATCCTGTTCTTGACAATGACGGAAAAGAAATAAAAATTGCTGAAGACACGATCGAATTCTACTTTTTAAATCTTGTCGAACTAAGGATTCACGAACGATTTACTGTTTCCAGATCAAAACCGTTTATTGCTGAAATCGGATTTGTTGCAATAGATGACTACGGAAAAGAGGTTGTTCTGTTTTGGGTTGATTTTAAAGAACTGCAAAAAGCCCTGGCGATAGATGGAATTGACTCCGCCAGCATGTTTTGGTATGACAAACTAATCAATCGGGATTACAATGGATTTCGCTACAAACAAAACCCATGCGGAACAAACTTCGAGCGTTAGTTGATCCTGAATTTGGCATATTTTATCTGAGCACCTTTTGCCGTAAATAAGTTCTCATAATGCGTACGGATATGCAAAATCTCACGTATGGTCGGATCAATACTTTCGGGAATACTTCCATATAAATCCCAGGTCAACTCAAGGCACTCGTAATTGTTTCGCTCTATTTCTTCCTCCGTAAATTCAAACAACAGATCACTGTCTGTTTTAATATTTACAACCCCTCCCGGTTTCAAAATTTTCCTGTAGCGCTCAATAAAAAGCGGTGAGGTTAAGCGTTTTCTAGGCTTTTTGGGTTGAGGATCTGAGAACGTTAGCCATATTTCATCCACCTCTTCCTTATCGAAATACTTATCAATAAAATCAATTTTTGTTCTCAGAAATGCGGCATTCTCTATTCCTTCTCTCCTCGCTTCATCCGCACCAACAAACATTCTGGACCCCTTGATGTCAACTCCGATGAAGTTCTTATCCTTATAGTGCTTAGCTAAACCAACTGTATATTCTCCTTTTCCACATCCTAACTCCAAAACAATAGGATGATCATTTTTAAAGTAGTCACTTCGCCACTTTCCTTTTAATGCAAATTCCTCCTGCAAGGATGGTTCGAAGAAATTATCAAAGGATTTGACCGCTGCAAATCTCGCTAACTTATTTTTTGCCATTGCTACTAAAACTCAACATTTACTTCATACCCCGTATGTGAACGTACATTGATCACATAATGTTCATCAAACATCAGATACTGACCTTTGATTCCGGTTAATATTCCTTTTATTGTCTGTTGATTGTCCAACTTAACGCTCTTTACTTTATCCGGATAGTTGAGAACAGGATAATGAAACTCAACGACTTCTTCGTCATCGGTAAAATATTCCCGGATGTCCATCGGTAACTGATCCTCCAACTCCCACTTTTCTTCTACCAGATCCGCCGAAAAATCGACATCATTCTTCAACATACGTTGCCAATTGGTTTTATCAGTGTAGAAATCTTTCAGTGCTACTTCAATTGTACCTGCCAAATATCTGTTTGGTGTTTCTGCCAAAATGATCGCCTGACTAGCTCCCTGATCTATCCATCGGGTAGGCACCTGTGTTTTTCTGGTAATCCCAACCTTTATAGAATTGGAAAGAGCCAGGTAGACAACATGCGGTTGATTGTGATTGCGTTCCTCCCATTCCGGATCACGACCCTCGCCCAAATGAGCACGGCAAAGTTCAGGGCGGATTATACACGCTGCAGCCTCCGGTGCGCTGATAAAACACTTATAGCAAAACCCTTCGCCAAAACTTTTCTTTGTGATAACCCCACATTTCTGACAATGGATAATCCCTGTCCAGGAAATAGCAATCTCTTTGCCGATATATTCGTTCAGTACAACAGTTTCCGAACCCAATTTTAACGAATAGGTTATCGGATCAGTAAACCCTACCGACATTTTTTTCAGATCTCCCTTCTCCATCATTCCTCGGGAAGAATGTTCATTTTATCTGCAAAATGATAACAATAATCCCGAAGATCTTCTGTGATATTATGCTCTCCGGTCGCTTTTTCGAACGTATCCGCCATGGTAAGAAGTGTCTGATGAAAAAACTGCTTCATCTCCTCTACCGACATGTCTTTTACCCAAAGATCGATCTTCATTGTATTGTTATCCTTTGGATCCCATAACGACAATAAAAATGCCTTTGCCGGTGCTTCTGAAATACCTCCGTCGTCTGCAGACCATTTCATAGCTATTGGCAGATTGTTCGCATTCAGACCAACCTTAACTTTGATTTCAGACGTTTTAACAATTTTATCTTCTTCCAATTCCATCACTCATCTATTTCGTAATCGTTTAAAATTTTATTGTACGGAACCTTTAACATTTCTTCAAGCGAAACATCATTTTGTTCCATGTATGAATGAATCATTCTCCATCCAAGATATACCCCCATTCTGTCCGGTGACCCCTGAATAGGTAACCCGGATGTTGTAGGACCGGGCTTAAGCATATTCGTATTATTCCGCTCATTGGTTTCGAAAAGCAATTTTTCATCAACGAGATACTTCCAAAATGCATATTCGTTTTCCTTCGCCCAGGCTAGCTGGTCTTCTGAATACCTCATTATCAAATGATCGTCCATTTCAGGAAGCGAAGCTTCCACCAGGTATATAATTTTACCGGAACGAATCATTTGCTCTGCCAGATTACCCTCCGGATCTTCCATGTAGTGTGTTTCCACCCAACCTTCAAAAAGATCCCTGACAATAAACTCAGAACGCATGCCATCTTTTATCCATTGAAATATTACAGACGGATCCAGATTTTTAATAATGTAATTATCCGGCCCCAGGTAGCGCTCCAAACCAATTCCGATCTCATTCTCCGTACAGAAGATGTTGGATTGAAAAACAGAATTCAGATAAACTACATTTTTAGGTTGTTTACCATCCTTAAAATGATACTTCAGGTGTTTAAATCCATCTGTAATCTGCTCCTCATACAAACTCATATCGTCAAACGAACTTCTAATAGAAGAATCAATAATTTGCATAATGGTATCCGCACGGAACAATTGAATACTGTTGTAAAAAGCAGTATCCTTTACATCGCCTATCCGAAGGCAATACCCACGGAAATATTCATAAATATCAGGTATCTCTGAACGAAAGCGCTGGTCTTCCTTCATAAGCGTAACGGAGTCAGCATGAAAAATAACATTTTCAACATTGACGAACTTTCCTTCATACGACAAATGACTTGCATCCACATCCAACGGATCACTGCCGCAGGATGAAAGGATCAACAGTCCTGAAATGAGTATAATCAAAAAGTTTTTCTGAATCATTCGAAATCGCTATTTTCGCTGGTAAAATTACTTAAATACTATTTAACAAGCTTCAATAGATCTAACATGAAGAAAATATTTGCACTCGTTATCATTACATTGGCTGGCTCTCAGGTGAACGCACAGGATGCCGCTGATAAAAAAGTACAAGCGGGACTAGTTACCGGATTTGGGCTTAATTTCCAGAAAATGGGAACGAAACTCATGGACAATGACGGAGTTGGTAATGACCTTACCATTGGAGCCAATGTTAATTTCGGTTTAAGCGAAACTATCGGACTTTGTACAGGAATCGAATTCGATTTTGAAACTACTAAATTTAAAGCGGGACCTTCTCCTGTTTATTACCGTTATTATGACACGGAATTACAACCTAAATCCGCAGGAAATGGTAATCAATTGTTCCAGTTGACAACAAGAAAGCAAAAGGCAACTTACATTACAATTCCTGTAATGATGATCTTCAGAACTAAATACATCGGTTATTTCAGATATTTTGGAAAATTCGGTTTACGTAATAGTGTTTTGGTTAACTCGAAACTAAATGACGGAGGTTATAATTTCACTTATGATGTTAACCCGGTATTGGAAGCTGCAAATGGGGATATGGTTTCTGCAACACAAGACAACATGACTGCCAAAGGAGAAATGTTTGTCTTCAAATCCGCTGTAGGTCTTGCAGGAGGTGCTGAGTGGAACTTTGTAGGATCTACTTGCCTTGTAGGTGAAATCGGATACTACTACGGATTTACACCTTTATTCAACAATAGAAAAGACGAAAAAGCATATTTGTTTAACACGGATGCAGTGGGAACTACCCCTTCGTACTTCTCTAACAAAGCAACGCAAGGTCAGTTAATGTTCAAACTTTCAATTCTGTTCTAAGTTGAATTATACTCAAGTCGCCGAATACATCCAGGGATGGCTTACCAAATACTGTGAACGAGCAGGGTTAAATGGATTTATAGTTGGAATTTCCGGTGGGATTGATTCTGCACTAACCTCTACATTGTGCGCATTGACAGGAAAAGAAGTTCTCCTTGTCTCCATGCCAATCCGACAAACCAGAAAGGAGCTTGATCGTGCGCAACATCACATGAAGCAACTGGAAGCCAGATTTGATAATGTCCGGGCGATTGAAGTTGATCTGACAGCGATCTTTGAACAGTTTGAACAAACAATGCCGGAAAACACTTCCAGTGATTTTCTATCTATGGCAAATGCGCGTTCAAGACTGAGAATGACTACTCTATATGCTATTGGTCAATCTAACGGACTACTTGTTGCCGGAACCGGAAATAAAGTGGAAGACTTCGGTATCGGCTTTTTTACAAAGTATGGTGATGGAGGTGTTGATCTGAGTCCAATTGCGGACCTCAATAAAACGGAAGTTTTTGCCGTAGCCAGAGAACTGGGCGTTATTCAGGAAATCCTTGATGCTAAACCTACGGATGGATTGTGGGACGACGAAAGAACGGACGAAGATCACATAGGTGCCAGTTACCCTGAATTAGAGTGGGCAATGGAATTCAAAGGTGATGAAAGTAGTCTGACAGAGAGAGAACGGGAAGTTCTTGAAATCTATCGCAGTTACAATAGGGTAAATCAACATAAAATGAACCCTATTCCGGTTTGCATCATACCGGATAATTTAAAAGGCTGATCAGGCTTCCGGAGCTAGTCTCAAAACAATCCCGTCAATATCTTCTGATATGTGGATCTGACACCCTAAACGGCTATTTGGCTTTACAAAAAAGGCCTGGTCCAACATATCCAATTCTGCATCGCTTTGTGGTGGTAAATCCGTATCTGACTCCAAATAGCATTGACAGGTAGCACACATTGCCATTCCTCCACATTCCCCCAATACTGGAAGCTCGTAGGCTTTACAAAGCTCCATTATATTCATATTCATATCAGTGGGCGCTTCCAATTCGTGACTTACCCCTTCTCTATCAATGATGGTAACTTTAATCTCTGGCATTTGTGAAAATTTACGCGAAGATAATAATCAATTATAAATTCTGAGTTGATCTCCTCCATTCCATGCCGTGGCATATTGCCTTAAACCGAAATCGCAGTTCTTAATCGGAGAACCGTCGTAAAGTGAAAACTGAGCATCGTTACATACATCCAGTAATACAAGAAAATTATTCGTATCCGGGGTTAATGGCGTAGCACAACTCCCATTCGGATCTGCCGGAGAATGTCTGTCAAATGCAACGAAATCGCTTACACCTCTGTGATATACAATCACTCCTTTTGAGCCCGCATTTACATAAGCATATCCACCGACACCAATCAAGGCACTGTAAGAAGGTAATGTCAGATTAATTGTGACATCAAATGGTATATTGGGAACGGGATTGGTAGCATTCTTCTTGCACCCAAAAAGACTACCTGTAAGAAGTATAAGTAAAATAAATTGTACCTTCATTTCGTTCAAATATACGATGAAGTTCTTAACGAATAAAATACTTGTTTTATTGCTGGTAACCATTGTTACATCCTGTGGATCAAAGAATCCAGGGAATACACCTGCAACTGTTGAAGATGCAGAGAAAGAACTTGCTAAACGTGAAAAGGAACAATCAAAACAAGCTGAGAAAGCCAAAAAGGAAGCCTACAAGCATTATTGGAGCCTTCAGACGAAAGAAGCAAAGAAATCAATCAAGAAAAATTTAAAGCGGCAAAAACGCATTGCCAGACATAACAAGAAATCAGGATCCAAGCCTTATTAACTCTTCACTGTTTACCTCCCAGGCAGTCATTTCCTGCTCCAATTCTTCTTTTAATTTATTGTATTGCGACAATTTACTCTCAGATTCTTCGGCATTCGAATAGTCCAACTCTGCTAAAACCTGATCCCACTCACTTATCTCCTGTTCCAGCTCACTGATCCTTCGTTCATTTTTCTTGATCTGATTTTCGAGTTTATTAATTGATCTCTTAAGCTCTTTATTGATCGCGTAATCATTCTCTTTCTCAGACTTCGTCTCAACACCTCCTGCAACTTTTTCAATCTCTTTTCCTGATGAGTCCTGATTCAGATTACTCAATTTTCGATCTAAGAATTCCTTCAACTCAAAATGATGCACCTTCAACTTGTGGTCTTCAATATCCCAAATTCTGTTTGTGAGACCATTGACGAACTCTCTGTCGTGAGAAACGATGATAAAACTTCCTTCATATTTCTTCAGCGCGTCCTTTAAAATCGACTTACTCTGAATATCAAGGTGATTAGTCGGCTCATCCAGAATAAGCACGTTAGAAGGGCTTAAAAGCATTTTGCATAATGCCAGACGGGTACGTTCGCCTCCGGACAGAACACTGACCTTTTTATCGACATCTTCTCCCTGAAATAAGAAAGCTCCAAGTAATCCGCGAAGATTATTTCTCGCATCTCCTTTTGCCACTTCATCTACAGTTTCCAGAACAGTTTTCTCTTTATCCAGTTTTTCAGCCTGATCCTGGGCAAAATAGCCAATCATTACATTATGCCCATACTCAATCTTTCCTTCATGATCTATTTCATTGGTAATGCACTTAATCAGGGTCGATTTACCCATACCATTTGCTCCCAACAATGCGATCTTTTCACCTCTTCCCAAGGTGAGGTTTACATCTTTAAAGAGTAGTTTTGATCCGTAACTTTTCCCTACATTTTCGAGTTGTAACACCCATTTTCCGGGTTGGACAGATAACGGAAAAGTGATATTTAAGCCTCGAACCGAATCATCATCTACCTCAATTCGTTCTGTTTTTTCCAATTTTTTAATGAGCGATTGTGCAAAGGCAGCTTTGTTCTTTTTCGCTCTGAACTTATTGATCAATTCCTCCGTGTGCTTGATTTCTTTATCCTGCATTTTTTTAGCAGAAGCCATTCGTTCCAATTCCTCGGCACGAACTTCCTTGTACTTCGAATATGGAAACGCAAAATCCAGGACTCTTCCATTACTGATCTCAAGTGTACGATTCGTAACATTATCCAGAAACATCCGATCGTGCGAAATAACAATTACTGCTCCGTTAAATGTCTTGAGGTAGTTTTCCAACCAGGCAATCGAAATAATGTCCAAATGGTTCGTAGGCTCATCCAGCAATAAAATGTCGGGATCATTGACCAGTAATTTGGCCAACTCTGCTCTCATTTTCCACCCTCCGGAAAACTTTTCCAGCGATTGTTCCAGATCACTATCTGAAAAACCAAGTCCTTTTAGCGTACTACTGACCTTTTCTGCCCATTGATATCCCTCCAGCAAATTATACTGGTGGTTCAACTCATTGATATCATCCAGTAACTTTAAATAGTCCTCGGACTCATAATCCGTCCGGTTAACCAATTCGTGATTTATTCTATCTATTCCGGATCTTACTTCCGTCAGTTTTATGTTTGAATAATAAACATAATCGTTCACAGTACTTTTCGAGTCAATCTCAATATCCTGAGTTAGAAATCCAATTGAACAATTATTCGGCTTGTGCACCTGTCCTTCACTCGGTGCGTTCCACCCCGCTATTATTTTCAACAGAGTTGACTTCCCTGCCCCGTTTTTTCCAACCAGTCCGATCCGATCTTTTTTATTGATCTGCAGACTTATGTCCTGAAATAAATATCCCTGCGGGAGGTATACCCCTAAATGATCCAGATTTATCATAGTGCAAAGAAAGTTGTTTCCTTGCAACAAACAACAAAAAAGCCCTGACGATCCCGATAATTATCGGGAGTCAGGGCCATACTTTATTGAGCAACTATCTCCTCCAGTTTGAACTTACCATTCGGACCATCCATAGATGATTTAAAAGAATAACGATCCCACACGCCATAAACGCGAACCTTAGCCCCTCTTTTGATCTCGTCTCCATTAAAATCTCTCACGATCAAATCCTTTGCCGAATAACTATCCGGCAGGTTATTCATTGTGCTGGGCCCCTCTCCAACCAATACGTCAACTTTATCTATCTGCGAATTTGTTTTTGTCGCGAAATTTAATCCAATCTCACCGTACATTGAGAAGAATACGGAAGGAATAGAAAATGTTCCCTCCATATAAGTGTATACAGACTTCTGTGCCGTATCATTTAAAATAGCGTTAGTCAATGGAACCGCCGTCTCAAATACAGATTCATCGAAATCCTTATCCACTGCTTTTACACTTACAACATCAAGTGTACAATAGTCTCCCGAACGATAGTAGCCATTCGCCTTTACTTTAACTATATCTCCAACACCCAGAACAGTTCCGTCATCTGCAACAACCTTCAAATCACTTTGCTGATATTTCTCAGGTAACTCATGTACATGATTCTCACTTGTTCCCAAAGGCATATCCAATCCTATCGATCTTCCCCCTGTCTGATTTCTTCTTTCAACAATCTTTACATTCATTCTACCTCCGGACCATGTTATTGTGGAGGGTATAGCACCTATCACTCCTTCAAATTCCAGGCTTTGCCCACTTTCATATTCATTTGAAAAAAGATCATCAATGGAAACCTTTTGGGGCTTTAAACTTTGCTCGGTTTTATTCGCAGCATCTTTAATAAAATCTGCAATCGTTCTGTTATCCGGATCGTTTCCTCCACAGGAAACCAATACCAGACCAATAAGTGAAAGTGTAGCTAGTCTTTTCATAAGTGCAATTTATTAGTGTCTTTAAATATAAAAAAAGCCCTCCGAATATCGAAGGGCTTCATGTTTTGTTTTAAGTATTCTTAGAATGACCAAACATCATGTTCAATGTTTCTGATCTCATTTTTAATGGCTTCAGATTCAAAAAGTGCATCAACACCTGTTCTATAGCTTTCAATCTTACGATCGTAAGTATTACTTACTTTATAAGCCACAGAATTGAATCTTCTCTTCCAAAATAAGTCATCGAAACTCATCCATTGCGCGTCGTTCTTGTCGTTGTAAACAAAGTAGTTGTTGAAGACAAATCTACAATGCGGGAAATACAACCAGAACAATTCAGACATACCTGTAATCTGGATCTGCCCGTTTGGATCCTTATCCGTGTCGTAAACAACAGGAGCCAGAGCAATGATTCTAACATCCAGAATTGATCTTTCTTTATCAAGGAACCAATCTTCCTTCAAACGATATTGAACGATATCCTTAGATGTATACCATGTGGTATCCGGCGGATCGTAAACATAACTTTCAATCTGCAGAACAGGATCCCACACTACTAATGGTTCACCAAAGTTCGGAGAGTTAGGATCTTCATCCAATAACGGAACCGTACCTGGTTGACCAACCTTTCCAAGGTAGTATGCCAATTGGTTTCTGAAAACCGAATCAGTATAATAATTCAACCCTGGTTCAGGCTTAATCGGATACTTCAACTGATCTCCATCCAATCCACCGAATCCCATAAGAACCGGATTATATGGTGAGAATACTGTTAAATCTCCATTTAAAACGTGTGTTCTGATTACTGTCCAAAGACTCCATCTCGATGCATTCTTTGTCCAAACTCCACCTTGCATTTCATCCAGAGGATAATACATCGGCAAGTTGATTTTTTCACGCAAATCTATGTATTCCCACACACGTCTGCTCCAAATCGCATCTGCTTCTCGGACATACTCGTAAGGGATCATTCTCTTTGTAGGAATATGCTCCTGAATGAACACCCCATCGATTATGCCCTCAGAAGGCACATTGACCGGTCCACCGTTTATCTCCTCTATTTGTGCAGAGGCAGAAAAACCAGTCAACATCATCAATCCAATAAATAACTTTTTCATATCATTCATTTTGTAAGGGCGTTCAACACTAATTAATATTTACGAATCAATTATTAATTATATACTCCAAGAACCTCCAATTTGTCTAGCCATTCCATCAGGACCTTTAACAGTCGCGTTGAAACTTACTCCTGACCCTGGCGCAACCGCACGGATCAATTGAGATGCTCCAGCAATACTGCTTCCTGCTCCTGTTGGAGGCGCACCTTTCAATCCTGGTGCAAAACATGTCCATTTAATCAAAGTAAACTCAGCTTTCAATGGAATTTCAGGTGGATACTTCGCTATCAACAATGTTGAAGATTTAGAAGCTTTTTCACCACTTTTCGAGTTACCCCAGTACAATACCGGATCCGGTAGATTCGAAACGCGGTATTCCACTCTTTTCAATTTTACTGTCTTACCGTCTGCAGACTTACCAGAAACTGTTAAGAAAGCAGATTTACCTTTTCCTGGACTTGCAACATATAAGTTTCCGGATTTAGTAACCGAACAGTTTTCACCAGTAAGGATTGTTGTAGGATATCCTGAAGCGGTAGGATCCACTTTATTTGGATAACCACGGTACAATACATTCAATTCCGGTAATTCGATCGAACCTTGAGGTTTCATGATAATGATATCATGCGTCCACTTCTCCGTCTTAGCAACGCCAGACTTGTTCTTAATCGAAACCGTTCCTGAAACTGACATGTTTCCACCACCAGCTTTGAATTTAACGCGACCTGTACCATCCTGCGGATAAGTAACCTCTGCAGTTGCTCCTTCTGTAACAACAACTTTTGGTTGGTTATCAGAGTCAAAAGCAGCCATCATAACGCTAAGTTCAACTTCATCACCATTGTTCGCTACAACAGGACCATAAGCCAAAGGCATGATTTTGTTGAAGCTATATTCACCGGTAGTAACTTTACTTTTCCAGTGAGCCAATGCTAAAGCACGTGCTGACAAAATATCCTGTTGCATAGAAGACAAAGAAGCTACTGCCGCTACAAGAGGTGCGTGATCGAATGTTTGTCCCATCCAATGTACATTCTCCTGGTCGTGCATTTTATTCTTCTCCTTCTTCGTAAGCATCATGTAAAGATCAATCAGAACTTGCTTGTCTTCTTTCAAGTTAGCTTTTGATTTTTCAACCATTGCAGTAACTTTTTTCGTCAGATCATTGTTATCTGTGAAATCGTTGATACTCGCCGGTTTAATTTCAAACTTATTGCTTTCGCCCCAAGAATAAGAACCTGTCAATTCAACAATTTTATTTCTGTAATTGTTGAAATCTGCCCATAGTTTTTTACCAGATCCTGTAGGATTTTTGATGTCCTCACCAATGATCTCGTGCATAGGCACATCATACTGGTCCTTAGCTTGAACTGCCATCAAGTGCATACGTGTTGGTCTTACACCTTCACCTTTTTTCCACATGATAGCTTCTTCGCTATTATTCTCGAACTTCTCGACAGCTTCACCGGACTTTTTAAGAATATCAATTTTTATATCATCGATTTCTTTGATAATTGTCGCTGTTTCCTTGTCGATAGCATCCATTTGCTTCAATACGTACTCAAGTTTCTTCTTTTTCGCAGCCTGATCAGCTCCTTTTGTAGCTGCTATCTCACCTTTTACGTCTGAGTAAAAGCCGTCACCACGATCAACTTGTACGATATTCGCTTTCTGAATGTTTTCCTCGATCGCTACGAAAGCGTCAAGAATTGTTTTAGATACGTTTAAGGCCAGAAGTGCGGTAAGTACCAGGTACATCATACCGATCATCTTCTGCCTCGGGGTTTCTTTTCCTCCTGCCATGATTAATTAATTTTTAATTGGTTACACAATTAATTAATGTTCAATTTCTTGAAAGTAACAACTAGTTACGATCTAGTAATTGTCATAGCTTTCAACATATTACCATATACAGCATTCAAGTCTGTCAGGTTTTTAGACAACATCGCCATGTTTTCTTTGTACAGACGTGTATCTTCAACCGACTCTGAAAGATTTTTCATCATATCAGTAACTTGAGACTGGAATTTCTCAGTAGCCTCCAAATGTGCAGATGAACCTTTCAATTGTAATTCATATACATTATTCAATGCAGCAAGATTTTTAGATACTTTTTGCATTTGCTCTCCGAATGACTGTCCTTCTTCCTGAGTAGATGTCATTCCTGAAATAGCAACTGAAGCTTTCTCATAAGCATCAGAAAGAGAAGATACTTTATCTGAAGCTGCTTGCAAGCTGGAAACATAAGAATCCGTTGCCGCCGCTGCAGAAGTAACACCTTTCAATTGGGCAGCATTTTCTCCCAATGAACGCATTCCGTCTCCTAGTCTTTCTAATAATGCAGAATCAATTTTTGCTTCTTCTAACATTTTGTCCAATTCTTCAGTGATTCCTGAACCACCTCTTCCGCCTCTTCCACTTGCAGCTGGAAGTGCATCGTGATCAAGATCATCAGAATGTCCTAATGCTAATTCCGGGTATACCAACTCCCAATTTGGATCTTCATGGATCGGTTCAAATGCCGAGAAGATGAAGATTAATGCCTCAGTACTAAGCCCCGCTGTCAACATGATTGACGCCCCTGGCCAGTGCTGAATTTTAAATAACGCTCCAACGATTACAACTGCCGCTCCAAATCCATAGAGCTTCGCCATAAACTTTTTCCATCCTTTACTTCCTGGTTTCATAGTTTTCCTTGTTTTTAGGTTTAATTAAAAAATTACTACTTGTTTGTTGTTATTCTAGCGAAGTTGAATATCGCTTCGAATTTCTTCACCACCTTCTCTTGTGAAATCACGTCCTCCACGTCCTAGGTGCGTCATTACGTTTCTATACCCGATATATGATTTAGCAGTATCCTGATATTCAAACGTACGAGTTGAGTTTCTGAGGTAATAGCCTATGTCTTTCCATGAACCACCTCTTAAAACTTTACGTTTCATTGATGGTGGATCCCAGTCCATAGCATCATATCTGTAATCTGTATTCAAATCATGTGAGAATTCATACATTGACTCGTCGTAAGCAGTTTCACACCACTCTGCAACGTTTCCGGCCATACAGTACAATCCCCATCCATTCGGGTTGTAAGAGAATACTTTTACCGTATGGAAACCTCCATCTTCGAAGTAACGACCTCTCATTGGCTTAAAGTTACCAAGGAAACATCCTGACTCATTTCTGATGTAAGGACCACCCCAAGGATACTGAGACAATTCCAAATCACCACGTGATGCTCTTTCCCATTCTGCTTCAGTTGGCAAACGGAAATCATTCACAAATAAATCTCCCATTGCAACAAGCCAGTTGTTCAATAACTGAGTTCTCCAAACTGAGAATGCTTTTGCCTGAACCCATGTAATACCAACTACCGGGTAATTATCATAAGCCGGATGCCAGAAGTACATATTTGTCATTGGATCATGGAAAGAGTACGTAAAGTCTCTTACCCAACATAAAGTATCCGGATAAACATTAATGATCTCATCAATGATGAATCGCTGACGGTTCTCGTGACCACGAATAGCATTTGACTGACCTTTCTTATTAATCCCGTTACTCATATCCAAATCCTGACCTTGCGGTTCTTCAGTAAATGGATGTGGAGGAGTCTCCAACTGTCTGTGTTCAGGAACTAACAAGTTTCCGTCTTTGTCATACGCATCCGGTGTAATGTTGATACGTCCACGTTTAGCAGCTTCAACAAAATCGATCCAGTAATAACGGAACATTAACTTACGAACATCGATATCACGACGTTTGTAGTAACGTTGCGGTTGCGGATAATACATATCTGCCAAAATCGGAACAAGATCCGGGTCGTCATAATAAAATCTTCTGTCCCAGTTCAATGAGAAAACGGATCTGTTCAATTCACGATCGGACGGATCGAAATCAACATATTCCAATGCACCCTCATCAAAATAATTGTCCTGATAATTGATAAAACGACTCGCATCTTCATCTTCCATCAAATCCGAAAGATAAATCTTCTCACGAGCGATTGAATCTCTTACCCATTCAACAAACTGACGATACTCATTATTGGAAATCTCAGTCTGATCCATGTAAAACGCCTGAACGGACACAGTTTTTGCTCTGGTTTGATGCAAAAACGGAACGTCTCCATCGTTTTCTCCCATGGTGAACCCACCTGACGGAATGTAAACCATTCCCAGAGGAATTTGCGGATGATATACCGGACGGCCCAACGACCCCGTCAAATGTCCGGTTCTTGTACTACATGAAGCTAGTACAGCACCCATTACAGCAAATAACAAAAGTTTTTTCATTCTACCTCTTTTTTTTCTTCCGGATATCTTTTTTAACAATTTACAGGATCAAGCTATCTTTCGATATAACGGAAGTTCCTTGAAGTTGGTTACAAATATTTTAAAAAAAAATATAATTTACAACCATCTTGGGTGTTTCGATTTCTGAATTGGAATCGGTGGCAAGTAATAACAATACTTCAAAAGGATCTCATGCGAACCTCTTGAAATGTTGGAAAACTTGTTGATTGTAATATCATAAGAGTACCCCACAGTAAGGTCTGGAGCACCTGGTCCATTCATGATTTTGAGCGGCATAGCACCTAACATTATTGCGACCGCATCGGATGTTCTGTATGTCAACCCTCCGTACGCCATATTCTTCCAAATAAAGCGTGCATTAAGGTCAGCAGAGAATTTCACCATGTCCGTTCTCAACAAAACATTTCCTTCCAAATCACCATCAGTAACGATGTCTTTGTATTTATATCCTCCCATCAGGTAGTAGTGACGAACAACATTAAATGTACTTGCTGCAGCACCGTTTACCAGAGATCCGTTGGAAACAAAAATGGATTGCGGAAGGTGAGTTGAAGACAATCCCACGTAATAACCTGCATCACCCTTTAAATAAAGTCCGAAATTCAAATCGAATTTTGTACCGGAGAATCCAACGGGTAACGTAGGGTCATTTAAAGTTGAAGGTGGCTCCCATGTAGGACTCATCCCCATATTCTGAATCCCTAGTCCTAACCCTAATCCCAAAGTTCCTACTCCGGAAATTTCTAAAGGATAAGAATAGTTCAACAGTAAATTATTCTGACGCACAAATCCGATTTCATCGTGATAAAATGACAAACCAACTCCCCCAGGGAAGAAACGGTTCATATTCGCCTCAAGATTCAGAATGGCAGAGTTTGGAGCACCATTTACCTTATCCCACTGGTTACGGTAGATCGTAGTAGCACAAATCCCTTCATCCAATCCGGTTTCTCCAGGATTTAAAGTCATCTTGTTATAAATGAAATGTGTTAACGACATGTCTTGCTGAGCAAAGGCAGCTGTTCCAAGGCCGCAAGACAGTAAAGTTACTTTAAGAAATCTCATTTTCATATAGTCAGTAAAGCTTACAAATTTCGATCGATGCACAATAGTATACACCAATTTCAAAGGCCTAAAATAATGATTTTAGTTCACATGCATTAAAAAAAAGCTTTGAGTGTTAAAAAAATAATGAATCTAACTAAATCGTATCAGAATCCAACGCGTTACGTGGTCAGCTTTTGCAAGGTTTGCCACCACAAATCCGGAATATTGTTTTTCAACGCATTTTCATAATCCTCACTATTGCACGGAACAAGTTGATGTCTGTTGTACAATTTTTCCTTTCCGGAAGGGTACTTCACCTCCATCCACCAGCGATCTGATTTATTGCTTCTGTAAAACACCAGATCATCTTCGAAATCGTCGAGGTGTACATAGAACTTTTTGTATGCTGACTTAGACCCTACAGGGAAATCTCCGACACGCTGACTGTAACCATCCATAAAATACCAGATCATCTCAGCTATCAGCGCAGAAGCATTTCCATTTTGATCCGGATTGACATTCAGGATTGCTATGGAACTCAGCTTGTCACTCAAGCCTGCATAATGCATGATCTTACATATCTGATCAGCCTTAAATCCATTTGGTACACCATAAACCGACGGATCAGATTCCACGCCTTTAATCGCTTCCATGTCGATATGAATCAGATCTGAATTCCTTAAATGTGGTTCTGCTATTTTAAAATTATCATTAAATGCACCTAATCGGCAAACATCGAAATAGAGCTGATTAAACAGTTCCATTTCTCTTCGATTCGCATAAGGTCGCTGCACCCCAACTACGGAATAATTAAACAGATAGCAAGGACGCTGAAGCAGCAAATGACTGACATAGGCTTCAGATGAAAGCTCTGTCTCCGGATCACCTACGTCCAATTTTGAGTCAATTGAACAAATATTAATCATTTGTTCTAATTTTTCAAAACCCTTATAGATGGCCATTATCAAATCCTGAGAGCCTCCGATGATTAATGGAATCACTTCTTTTTTAACGCACTCCTCCACTATTTTGGATAATGCAAAATAACTGTCATCGATGCGTTCTCCTGGTAAAACCGTCCCTAAATCATAAATCGCAAAATCCCAGGCATCACCTTCCTCAAGGTTATAAAACTTACGTCTGAATAATTCGTTTGAACCCGATATCTCTTTATTTGAATTGCGATACTCCGGCACATACACCAATGCAATACCCGGCTTTCTGAATTCAGGAAAACCAAATTCATCGTGTTTCTCTATTAGAGAGCCTAATGTATTTTCCTTAAACTCAATCTCCGAAACGGGATTCAGGTATATTGAAATATCCGACATAGTTTTCTTTCAAAACTACAACTCAATCCATCAGTCCGGGAAAATGAACAACCTAAACTTTCCATAGTTCAGGGTTGATAACTCCGTTATTTTTTTCCTTTTCGTTTGGTAGTACCTTGTTTCGATGCTATCTCGCGGCACTGTTCAAGCGAAAGATCCGCAGCTTCCACATCCTTTGGTAATTTATAATTGTTCTTACCAATTTTAAGGAATGGCCCCCAACGTCCATTCAGCAATTGAACTTCCGGATCTTCTTCAAAAGTTTTAATCACTTTCTTAGCGTCGTCTTCCCTTTTTTGAAGGATCAGTTCTTCCGCTCTTTCCAGACTTATCGTCATCGGATCTTCCTCCTTTGGTATGGATACAAATGTCTTTCCGATCTGAACATATGGTCCGAAACGCCCAACATTTGCCTTCACTTGCTGTCCCTCAAACTCCCCAAGATTACGAGGTAATTTGAATAATTCAAGTGCTTCTTCCAAAGTAATGGAACCGATAGATTGATTCGGACGAAGCGAAGCAAAGAGTGGTTTCTCTCCGTCTTCATTTTCATCACCAATCTGAACCATTGGTCCAAACCGACCAATTCGCGCGATTACTTTCCGACCATTTTCCGGATGGGCACCCAACTCCCTTTCTCCGGTGGCGCGTTCCGAATGCTCAAGTGTTTCTTCTACATTTTCATGAAAGGGCTTGTAGAATGAATCCAGCATTGCTGTCCATTCCATCAATCCTTTAGCGATATCATCGAATTCCTGCTCTACTTTGGCGGTAAAATGATAATCCATAATTCTGCCGAAATGTTCCGTAAGGAAATCCGTTACAATGATTCCTATGTCAGTCGGTGCGAGTTTATTCTTTTCTTTTCCTGTAGTTTCAGACAGTTCTTCAACGCTGATACTTCCGGATATTAAATTCCACTGCCTGTAGTTTCGTTGAGCCCCTTCTCTATCCGGTTTTTCAACATATCCTCTCTTTTGAATCGTTGAAATTGTAGGTGCATAAGTCGACGGCCTCCCTATCCCAAGGCTTTCCAGTTTTTTCACCAAAGAAGCCTCTACATATCGTGAAGGAGGTCTTGTAAAGCGTTGTGTGATCGTAATTTTATCATAACTCGTTGCCTCTCCCTTATCAACTTTAGGAAGCAGCCCCTCCATTACCTCTTCCTCTTCTTCATCTACATCGCTTTCCATGTAAACTCTGAGGAAACCATCAAATTTGATCACCTCCCCTTTTGCAGAGAAATCATCACTCAGGTTACTTCCGTCTATCTTAATCGTTGTACGCTCCAATTGAGCCTCTGCCATCTGAGATGCTATTGCACGTTTCCAGATCAGATCGTACAAACGCGCTTCGTCTCTGTCCGCATCTATTGCGTGTACAGAAAAGTCTGTTGGTCGTATTGCCTCGTGCGCTTCCTGCGCTCCTGCACTATTTGTGGTGTATTTTCTTACCTGAACGTAATTGGCTCCGTATGCCGATTGAATTTCAGCTTTTGCCCCTGCAATTGCCGTGTCGGACAAGTTCACCGAGTCCGTTCTCATATAGGTTATCTTCCCCGATTCATACAAGCGCTGAGCAACACTCATCGTTCTTGTTACAGAAAAGCCCAGTTTCAAACTTGCTTCTTGTTGCAAGGTTGATGTTGTAAACGGAGCAACCGGTTTTTTTACAGCCGGTTTTGTCTGAACATCAGCAATAGAATACACGGAATCTTTTGCCTTATCCAAAAGTTCCGAAACTTCCTTTTCGTTTTTCAACTGTTGATCATATTCTGCCTTGATCTTGCCATTCGCAACAGAAAATATCGCATTAACTCTATAAAAATCTTCAACCCGGAATGCATCGATTTCACGTTCCTTCTCAACTATCAGGCGAACTGCCACAGATTGAACACGTCCGGCACTTAAACTCGGACGAACCTTTCTCCAAAGTACAGGCGACAACTCAAAACCAACCAGACGATCCAAAACTCTTCGTGCCTGTTGTGCATCAACCAATTTAAGGTCTATTTCTCTCGGATTTTCAATGGCTTTGACAATAGCCGTTTTTGTAATCTCGTTGAAGGTAATCCTTTTCGTATCCTTTTTATCTAAGCCCAGCGTTTCATATAAATGCCATGAAATCGCTTCTCCCTCACGGTCCTCATCGGTAGCGAGCCATACCGTATCCACTTCCTTTACCAGTTTCTTAAGCTCTGCAACGACTTGTTTCTTGTCTGCGGAGACAATGTATTCCGGTTTGAAATGATTCTCCACATCCACTGCGACTCCCTTCTTAGCCAAATCTCTTACGTGTCCGTAACTTGATTTAACGACAAAATCTTTTCCAAGATACCCTTCAATTGTCTTAGCTTTTGCAGGTGACTCGACTATCACTAAGTTTTTCGGCATGATAAACTACTTTTCTTCAGGTTAATTCCGGGTACAAAATAAGAGCTTAAAAAATTTATTACCAACGAATATTACATCGAAAATGTTTTGGTCATTCCTTTTAACCATAGGTTAAAGAATATTATATGTTTTAGGATTTATTAAAACTGTCATTTTGGCATACATCTGAATATTTGTTACTTTTGCACGCTTGCAATAATGATAAAGTATGTTAGAGACCGGTGTAAATAAGGTAATTGATGAAGGGAGACAAGGTGAAGCAACCTTGGTTGAGTCGACTAATTCCGATAAAGGAAAAAAACTTTATATCGAAAGTTACGGCTGTCAGATGAACTTTTCTGATAGCGAGGTCGTAGCTTCCATTCTCACAAAAGAAGGATACAGCACAACAAGAAATGTCGATGAGGCGGATATCGTTTTAATTAACACCTGCTCTATTCGGGATAATGCGGAACAACGTGTTCGCAATCGCCTGACAGATTTTAAAAAGCGGAAAGAAGAGCAACCTGAAATGGTAGTCGGAATACTTGGCTGTATGGCCGAACGCCTGAAAAAGTCTTTGCTGGAAGAAGAAAAATTAGTGGATTTGGTTGCAGGACCAGATGCTTACAGAGATTTACCGAATCTTATTGAAGATGTCGGGAGCGGACAAAAAGCGGTAAACGTATTGCTGTCTCGTGATGAAACTTACGCCGATATTTCTCCGGTACGTATGGATAAAGGCGGTGTTAGTGCTTTTGTTACCATCATGAGAGGATGCGACAATATGTGTTCATTTTGCGTAGTACCATTTACACGCGGAAGGGAACGTTCAAGAGATCCTGAAACAATCGTTCAGGAGTGCAAGGATCTTTTTGATGCAGGATACCGAGAAGTAACTTTGCTCGGGCAAAATGTTGATAGCTACAGATGGAACATGACATCCAAAGGTGAAATCACGGAACCGGGAAAACCTACAGTGAACTTTGCTCAACTCATGGAAAAAGTTGCGCTTGTTTCCCCTGATCTGCGCGTACGATTCTCAACTTCACATCCGAAAGATATGACTGACGACGTTTTGGAAGTAATGGCGAAATATGAGAATATTTGTGAATACATCCACCTACCGGTCCAATCAGGAAATACAGAAGTTCTTGGAAGAATGAACAGAGCCTATTCCAGAGAGTGGTACCTGGATCGCATTTCAGCGATCAACCGGATTGTTCCGAACTGCGCCATTTCCACGGATGTCATCACCGGGTTTTGCGGAGAAACAGAAGAAGAGCATCAGGATACGCTTAGCCTTATGGACGAAGTGAAATATGATTTCGCTTACATGTTCAAATATTCTGAGCGACCTAAAACTCTGGCTGAAAGAAGATTTGAAGACGATGTACCCGAAGACGTTAAAACCCGCCGGCTAACGGAAATCATCGATAAGCAGATGCAACATTCGCTGGAGTCACATCAAAAACAAGTGGGCGAAGTCCAAAAAATTCTGGTTGAGGGACCTTCAAAAAGAAATGATGCTGAGTGGTGCGGTAGAAACACCCGAAATTCGATGGTGGTTTTCCCTAAGGGCAATGCAGAAAAAGGAACTTATTTGAATGTTAAAATAACATCATGCACAGCAGCGACTCTTCTTGGAGAAATCGTTGAATAGTTAGTGAAATGAATATACAACAAGTAAAACAACGTTTTGGGATCATTGGTAATGCTGCTGCACTGAACAGAGCATTGGAAGTAGCCATTCAGGTTGCTCCGACCGATATTTCAGTACTTGTAATGGGAGAAAGCGGTACAGGTAAAGAAATTATCCCGCAAGTTATTCATCAACTCAGTTCAAGAAAGCATGGTGAATACATTGCTGTTAACTGTGGTGCTATCCCGGAAGGAACCATTGATTCCGAATTATTCGGTCACGAGAAAGGCGCTTTTACAGGTGCCAGCGGAAGCAGAAAAGGATATTTTGAAGTAGCAGACGGCGGAACCATCTTTCTGGATGAAGTTGCTGAACTTCCGATGCAAACCCAGGTAAGATTACTTCGCGTTCTGGAAACAGGAGAGTTTATTCGTGTTGGTTCCTCGAAAGTCATCAAGACAAATGTTCGGGTTGTTGCTGCGACTAATGAAAATATGCTGCAAGCGATCCAGAAGGGTAAATTCCGTGAAGATCTGTTCTATCGCTTAAGCACAGTTCCGATCCATCTGCCGGCATTACGAAACAGAAAAGACGACATTCATCTGATCTTTAGAAAGTTTGCAAACGATTTTGCAGAAAAATACCGGATGCCAATCATCAAATTGACTGATGATGCAGTACAAATGATCGAAAATTACAGTTGGCCCGGAAATGTACGCCAGCTTAAAAACCTGGTGGAACAATTATCCGTAATTGAAACAGCCAGAGAAATAGATGCTTCTATTCTGATCAATTATATTCCTCAGGAGTACTCTAACACACCTGCCATTATCAACAAGGAAAGTCAGAACTCTATCGATGAGCGAGAGTTGATGTACAAGTTTCTTTTCGATATGAAAAAAGACCTGACCGAATTGAAAAAATTAGTGGTTGAGTTAGTTGCTAAAAACGGAAAACTGGATCTGAATCCTGATCAGTCTTCACTTGTAAACAGATACTATGAAGAGGTTCAAACGGACGAGATTCCGCAACCAAGAATTGAAGCACCAAAAACGCAGTCTGAGCCATTTCATATTGTAGAATCCCACGAAGACGATCCTTATGAGGCGCATGAAGAGGTCGAAGAATCACTCTCTCTAGAAGAACGAGAAAAAGAGTTGATCAAGAAAGCACTTGAAAAGCACAGAGGCAAACGAAAATATGCTGCAACTGAGCTTGGAATCAGCGAACGTACACTCTACCGAAAAATAAAAGAATACAACCTTTGATCAGGGCATTCACATATCGTGTTTTGCTGGGACTGAGTTTGATCCTGACCTCCTGCTGGCCCAGTAAAGTTACCTTTATTGATGGCAGCATGCCTCCTGAATGGAAAGCATTTTATGTCGGCGTCCTGGAGAACAAAGCAGCGAATACTCCATTGAGCTATCCGCTCAACCTGGCAGAGTCTATCCGTTCAGGTATCCAAAACAATACAAAACTCCAATTGAGCAATGCTGCTGACAATGCCGATGTGGATATTGAGGGATCGATCAATAGTTACAGTATTACTCCGGTAGCATTGCAGGAAGGTGATAATGCAGCCAAGAACCGCCTTACGGTGTCCGTAAATTTTGTTTTCTATGTAAGTTCTCCGGAAGAAGATGAAATGCTATTGAACGCTTCCCGTTTTATTGACTATGATGCGAATACGGACCTTTCAACCGTTGAAAACGATCTGCTGCAGGAAGTAACTGATCAGATCGTTCAAGATGTACTTAACAAACTGAGATCAAACTGGTAATGTTCAACCTGAATAACATAGGAAAACTAATTGCCGATCCGAATGAGATCAGGAAAGATGACACCGAAGGATTAAAGGAGCTTTCTGCGAAATATCCCTACACCTCCATATTCTCATTGATGTATCTGATAGCGCTAAAACGCTATGGAGATATTCATTTTGAAGATGAGTTGAAACATCATTCTTACAGGATTTCTGATCGTTACAATTTGTATTATCTGGTTGAGGGCAGCGCAGAGAAAATAACGCCTGTTGAACCTGCTTCTGAAGAGGCGGTCGAAACGATTCCTGAACACATTGAAGAAATTGCGGCTGAAATCGAAACTCAGATTGAACCGGAGGAAGTTTTGACGAATATATTGGAAGAAGCAGACACTTCTGATAGAACTCCATTTGTTGAAGCTATCTCAACAGAAGAAGCTCCTACGGAAGAATTTCCAACTGAAACCACATCAAATGAGGTACGGGAGGAAGAACAATCGGATGAAACGGAGGCTGAAGAAGAAACTTCGATCAGGGATTCTGAAGAGCCTTATTTTGATTATGAATTTAGTATCGATGAATTAGACGGTCTCGAATTCATACGTGTGGATAAAGAAGTCCTGATAGAGGAGGAAGATCCGGATTCTAACATAAGTTCCCCGGTTGAAAACCAAGAGGTTTTGGACGACGATACCGATAATGAGACCATCGCAGATGAAGATGATGATGAAGACCTTCAAAAACTGGAAGAAAACATTCAACTCCATCTGATCTCATCTGGATATCATCTGGAACCTTTAACTGCTGAGGAAGAAGAAAAAATTGCAGAACGCGAAGTTCAGACTGAAGAAAATAAGACAGCTGAAGAAGACAAGACTGAAGAGCTGATCGAAGAAGCTGTAAATGAACAAAAACAAGAATCTCCGATAAGTTTCACCGACTGGCTCCACGCGGATAAGAATTTTGTAGCTCCACAGGAAAAAGACCCTACAGAGTCTGTCAAAAGCGTAGCGAATTTTGAAGAATTTAATCCGCTCGAAGAATTAAGCGGAGAAAAAGACAGGCCGAAGACCGAATTCTTCTCTCCATCCAAAAAAGCGAAAGAAAGTCTGGATGAATCCCAGCTTCCGGTAAGTGAAACATTGGCCAAAATATTTGTTCTTCAGGGTAATTATCCGAAGGCAATTTATGTTTATGAGCAATTAATGTTGAAATTTCCAGAAAAAAAGGTTTTCTTTGCGGACTCTATTGCTCAGATTAAAGAAAAATTAAATACAATCGAATGATAACAATACTATCTTCAATCATCATTTTAGCAAGTGTACTACTTGTTTTAGTTGTTTATGTGCAAAACCCGAAAGGTGGAGGTTTAAGTACGGATTTCGGTGCTGCTCACCAACTTGGAGGCGTACAAAAGACAAACGATTTTATTGATAAAGCAACATGGTCTTTGGCAGTTGTAATCGCAGGATTAAGTATTTTCCTTACGGTTTCAATGAAAAGCCCGGATGCAGATACAACTCAACAACCGGATCAAACTGAGCAACCAGCAGATCAGGGAGGAGAGCAATAATCATTTTGCTACAAAAGATTTAAAATGTCAGGATGTCAGTGTCCTGACATTTTTTTTGCCCTTAATCAGAAAATTTGACCAAGAAGACGAGTTGGCACAAAATTCGGGAGAGAGGGAGCAAACAATAAATTTATTACATTAAGATATGGGAGTAAACTTTAAACCTTTGGCAGACCGCGTTCTGATAGAACCGGCTCCAGCAGAACAAACGACAGCAAGTGGAATTATTATTCCTGATTCAGCAAAAGAAAAACCGTTGAGAGGAAAAGTTGTTGCCGCCGGTTCGGGTAAAAAAGATGAACCAATGACAGTTAACGTAGGTGATGACGTTCTATACGGCCAATACTCAGGAACTGAGATTAAGATTGACGGGACCACGTATCTTATCATGCGTGAATCGGACATTTACGGAATATTTTAATGATCAAACCTTAAAGAAATGGCAAAAGAAATAGTATTTGATGTAGAAGCAAGAGACAAACTCAAAAATGGTGTTGACGCCCTTGCAAATGCAGTTAAAGTTACATTAGGTCCTAAAGGACGAAACGTAGTTATTGGTAAAAAATTCGGAGCACCACATGTTACAAAAGACGGTGTTACCGTAGCCAAGGAAGTTGAGTTAAAAGATCCGATCGAAGACATGGGAGCTCAAATGGTGAAAGAAGTTGCTTCCAAGACAGCAGATATTGCAGGAGACGGAACAACTACAGCAACTGTACTTGCGCAAGCTATCATTACTGCCGGTCTGAAAAACGTAACCGCAGGAGCCAATCCAATGGACTTAAAACGAGGTATTGATAAAGCTGTTGGTGCAATTGTTACAGAATTGAAGAAAATCTCAAAAGAGGTCGGTTCTGACAATGATAAGATCAAGCAAATCGCTACGATTTCGGCAAACAACGATGACACCATCGGTACATTGATCGCTGAAGCTATGAAAGTTGTCGGTAATGATGGAGTGATTACTGTTGAAGAAGCGAAAGGAACTGAAACTGAAGTAAAAACAGTTGAAGGAATGCAATTCGACAGAGGTTATCTCTCTCCATATTTCGTAACAAACACCGAAAAAATGATCACGGAAATGGACAATCCTTACGTCCTGATCTATGACAAGAAGATTTCGAACATGAAAGAGTTGTTACCTGTACTTGAGCCGGTAGCTCAAGCCGGGAAACCACTTTTGATCATCGCGGAAGATGTAGACGGTGAAGCATTGGCTACACTAGTTGTAAACAGAATCAGAGGTTCTTTGAAAATTGCTGCAGTTAAAGCTCCGGGATTCGGTGACAGAAGAAAAGCCATGTTGGAAGATATTGCAATCTTAACAGGTGGTACAGTGATCTCGGAAGAAAGAGGAATGACATTGGAAAATGCATCCCTGGACTTCCTGGGTACAGCTGAAAAGATCGAAGTGGATAAAGACAATACCACGATTGTAAACGGAGCAGGTAGAAAAGAAGATATTCAGGCACGCGTTGCTCAAATCAAAGCGCAGATAGAAGCTTCCACTTCCGACTATGATAAGGAAAAGATGCAGGAGCGTCTGGCGAAACTGGCAGGTGGAGTTGCCGTACTTTATGTAGGAGCACCGACTGAAGTTGAAATGAAAGAGAAAAAAGACCGCGTTGATGATGCTTTGGCTGCAACAAGAGCGGCTGTGGAAGAAGGAATCGTACCTGGTGGTGGAGTTGCCTTAATCAGAACTTTGGAGCAATTGGAAGGTCTGGAAGGTGCAAATGATGATGAAACTACAGGGATCGCAATCGTGAAACGTGCTGTGGAAGAACCACTTCGTCAGATTATTGCCAATGCAGGTGGCGAAGGAGCGGTAATCGTCCAAAAAGTAAAAGAAGGGAAAGATGATTTCGGCTACAATGCACGTACGGAAACTTTTGAAAATCTGTATAGCGCCGGAGTGATTGACCCGACTAAAGTTACCCGAATTGCTATCGAAAATGCAGCTTCTATCGCATCTATGCTATTGACAACCGAATGCGTAATCGTTGATGAACCAGTTGATGAAAGCGCTGCTGCAATGGCAGGAGGAATGCTGCAATGGCAGGAGGAATGCATGGTGGTATGCCGGGCATGATGTAATCGGATTAATGGGTCTGTCTACGGGCAGATCCTTTCCGTTCTCTGTTTCCCGATTACATCGGATAGCAGAAACGCATATATAAAAGAACACCTCGGTTATGCCGAGGTGTTCGCTTTTTAGATCTGTTATAATGTACTCAGTAATTTCTTCACCTCACTTGAAGACGGGTTGTACTCCAATGCACGGTTGAGATGCACTTTTGCCTCCTTTATTTTACCCTGAATAACCTCAATTTGTCCCAAAAGATAATTCGAATCATAATCAAACGGGTACAGATTCAATACACGTTGTAAATAATTTGCTGCTTTGGTGTAATCTTTTCGGTAGTAATAAATACTTCCCATCCGATAATTTACAACGGAATTATTGACGTCGATGGCAAGTATTTCTTCATAAATCTTTACTACATCA
>QKAV01000258.1 GCA_003247185.1 Crocinitomicaceae bacterium | reverse complement strand
GTTGCTCCAACCAGTGAATTCAGAAAATCCGCTTCCGTTCCACTGTTTCCTGCATTTACCCAGATTTCATAAGCACTTAATCCATCGGTTCCATCTGCACCATCAGCTCCGGCTGGACCTTGCGGACCCGCACCATTTCCCGAAGTCTTGGCATAAAGAGCGTATGGAACACTTAACATCTGAGATGTTCCGGATATCGTATAATTTGTCCCACCATTAGGATCTGTCTCTGTTTTAATGAAATAAATATCACTTGACCAATCGATCAAAGAAAAATCTCCTGAAATGATTGTTCCTGATCCGATCTGCATAGAGACCAAACCGTTTTCATTTGTTGATGGTGTTTGCATCTCCTGATAAACAACAGTTCCGGAGGCTGAGCCTTTTAAAATCGTTACTTGCATTCCAACAGGTTGATTTGCAACAAGACTCTGGTTTACGTCTCTGATCACAGCCTGATAACTCATTTTTTCAGGTGCTTGTGCAAATGCTCCCATTGAAAGCATAAATGCGGCTACTAGTGTGTAAATCTTTTTCATGATAATATAGGTTATTGGTTTTTAATAATTTTAAATGTTTTAATTTCCTTATTGTCCCGATTGACTTTTAAGAAGTAGGAAGCAGGAACTAAATCTGACATGTCAATGGCAGTTTTTTCTTCACTAACCGGATTCCCGGCAATCATTCTGCCGTTTGCATCGAATAATTGATAAGTCAGATTACTGTTTAGATCATCATCAACGCTTAATATAAGTGTGTTGACTGTTGGATTAGGATAAACAGAACAGCTTAATTCAATACCTTTTACTTCTATTCCGGCAGATGAGGAAATTTCATAGGCCTGTTGCACTCCTTGTGCTACGGAACCGGTTGTTCCGTTATTGGTAGTATAGACCACTTGTCCTATACTATAGCTTGAAGACCCGCCACTTCCAACAGCTTGCTCACCGGAAGCATTCAGGGACTCCTGCGCCTGCGCTCCGTTGAATACCAAACTCAGAAGCAACACGCCAACTTGTTTTTTGGTGTTTTTCATTAGATTAGGTTATTTGTTAATATTTATTTCAGTTCAGTGCTCTAAGATAAGGGCAATAATCTGATAGACCGAAAGTAAAATCAACTTTACCTCTAGCTACTGTAATTGGATGACTACAACCAAAAATGCAAGAAATGACGTATTGTATCCTACGTATTAATACTTAATAAAGACATTTTTCGGCTCGGTAAAGAAGCGAAGTGCTTCCCAACCTCCTTCTCTTCCAACACCAGAAGATTTAACACCTCCGAAAGGCGTTCTGAGATCGCGCACCAGCCATGCATTGATCCAGACAATACCGGCATCAACCTTATCAGCCATTCTGTGCGCGCGTTGCAAATCAGAAGTCCAGATGGTAGCAGAAAGGCCATATTGAGTGGAATTGGCCATCATAAGTACCTCTTCTTCCGTTTCAAACGGAGTGATTGTGACAACAGGTCCAAAAATTTCCTCCTGGTTCGTTCTGCAGTCAA
Source organism: Crocinitomicaceae bacterium (assembly GCA_003247185.1). Lineage (GTDB taxonomy): Bacteria > Bacteroidota > Bacteroidia > Flavobacteriales_D > Crocinitomicaceae > UBA4466. The sequence continues at coordinate 2,553 of QKAV01000258.1, read as the reverse complement.
AAGACAAGCCTTCGATTACGGTTGGGCGCAAATAATATCCTCCGTCATACGGAGTAGGCAGTTCTACTTTTGTTCCTCCAGTTAATACCGTACCTCCTTCTTCTTTAGCAAGTTCGATATAAGAAAGTACCTTATCAAGGTGCGGTTTTGAAACCATTGCCCCCAATTTTGCATTCGGATCTTCCGGGTTAGAGACAACCGTGGCATCTACTTTTCGAACGAATTCTTCCTTGAATTTTTCGTAAATTCCTTTTTGTACAAAGATGCGGGAACCACATAAACAAATCTGACCCTGATTCGCAAAAGACGAGCGCAATGTGGTACTCATCATTTCTTTAAAATCACAATCGTCAAATATGATATTCGGGTTCTTCCCTCCCAGTTCGAGGGAAAGTTTCTTAAACATCGGAGCTGCCGTTCTGGCAATGTACTCCCCTGTTTTTGTTCCTCCGGTAAATGAAATAGCTTTGATCTTCGGATGCTTAACGATCGCATCACCGGCAGCTCCGCCTTCACCGTGCAGAATATTTAAAACTCCCGGAGGCATTCCTGCTTCATTTGCAACCTGACCGAGTAAATACGCTGTATAAGGTGTTACTTCGGATGGTTTGGCGATCACACAGTTTCCTGCAGCAAGTGCCGGTGCAATTTTCCATGAAAAAAGATAAAGTGGCAAATTCCATGGCGAAATACAACCAACAATTCCAAGTGGTTTGCGCAATGTATAATTCACCCCTACTCCCGTCATCGGGTGTGCTTCCGAGGCAAAGTGAATAATGGCTGTCGCGAAAAAATGAAAATTCGAAACGGCACGTGGAATATCAACATGAGCTGCAAGCGCCAGCGGCTTACCATTATCTCTCGACTCCGCACGAACGAACTCATCCATTCTTGCTTCAATCCCCTCACTCAGTCGCACCAGAATTTTACTTCTCTCTTCATTTGACATTCCCGACCAGACAGGATATGCTTCCTCAGCGGCCTTCACCGCCAGGATTACATCCTCTTCGTCGGAATTCGGAATCTCACAATATACCTTTCCTGTTGCAGGTTCGTAATTATCTATATAATTTCCTCTTACCGGGTCAATAAATGCTCCACCGATAAAATTCTTCAATTTTTCCATGTGATAAAATTAGCGATTTGTACTAAATATATTTCGATCGCGTAGCCTTAAGAACCCAATATATCAACAGCCCGATCAGCACACCGGAAGTGTTCGCAATCATATCATAAATTGAAAAGCTTCTGCCCGGAACAAACCGTTGACCATATTCCATCAGAACGCCATACAAGATGGAAAAAACCAAAAGCATCAGCAGTCGGTTTACATTCCTGATCACAAAAGATCGAAGGATTAAAAACGTAAGCACCGAATACGCGATAAAGTGCCCCAATTTATCATTGCTCGCTGTTAATGCCGGTTTTGGAGAAAGACTCAGATACGTTATTGAAACCAGCACAATTAACGCAATAAGAAAGATCATCTTATTTCTTATCATTTTCTATGTATTCAAGTCCGTAATCCACTCCCTTATCAATTGCCGGAACGCCTTCTATCAACCATTTTGGTGCTGCCTTTCCCTGTAAATAAAAATCGAAGAACTGCCTCATTCGGACGCTAAGATCCCTGCGATTCGCATCTTTCATCAGGTTGTGATCATCATCATTATAATTCAACAACCACACCGCTTTGTTTAAGCGTTTCATAGCGGTAAACATCTCGATCCCCTGATACCACGGAACTGCTCCATCGTGGTCGTTGTGCATAATCAATAGTGGTGTACTAATATTAGGCACACCAAACAAAGGTGAATTTTCAATATACAGTTCCGGTTTTTCCCAGATGGTGGCACCAATTCTACTTTGTGATTTCTCATACTGGAATTGTCTGTTGAATCCACTTCCCCATCTGATTCCTCCGTAGGCAGAGAACATATTTGATACCGGCGCTCCTGCCATAGCAGCAGCATAACGATCTGTCATGGTTACCAATTGAGCAGTCTGATATCCTCCCCAGGATTGACCTTGTAAGCCCATTCGGGTACTGTCAATATTCGGATACAATCTCAATACCTCATCTGTACCTGACATAATTGCGTTGTAAGCCGACTTTGCGGGATGACCTGTTTCATAACGAATGTCCGGAATAAATACAACATAGCCTGCTGATGCATATTCTGTTGGAAAAATGATCGATGCGGTTGGTTTCGGAATGTAATGCTGATGGTAACGGTCCGTATACAATTCATAGTAGTACACGAGCAACGGATATTTTTTAGTCTCATCGAAATTATCCGGTTTATACAACAATCCCTGAAGTTCCTGTCCATCATAAGTTGTCCAGTTCACCAATTCCACTGTCGGCCAGATATATTCCCATTGCTGCGGATTTGTATTGGAAATGCGTTTCGCTTCCTTAACAGCTGTTTTATAGACATATAATTCCGGGTAATCTACAACCGTCATTTTTCGATAGGTGAATGTCGTTCTGTTTCTGGATGCATCAAATTGATACACTTCCGCATCAAAATACGCCTGATTAACCACATC
>QKAV01000079.1 GCA_003247185.1 Crocinitomicaceae bacterium | reverse complement strand
ACGACTATTGCAGCTCAGGGAGTGAACACGGCTGTTACAAAAGGAATTATTATTGTTGCTGCGGCAGGAAATGAAGGTCCGGGACATATTTCCACTCCGTGCGACGCAGATAGTTGTCTGTGTGTTGCTGCGGTAGATAATCAAGGAAATTATGCATTCTTTTCTTCTGTTGGTCCAAGTGCTGCCGGACAGGTTAAACCGGATGTTGCGGCTACCGGGTGGCATACATGGATCATAGATGATTATGGCAATGTGGTTCAGGGAAGCGGTACTTCATTTGCCTCGCCGATGTTATGTGGCGCTGTAGCTTGTTTGATCCAGGCCCATCCGACAACTCCGGCATACAACATTATTGAAGCTGTTCGTGCGAGCGGAAGTCAGTTTAGTACACCAGATGCTTATTTGGGTTACGGGATCGCAGATATGTGTAGTGCGCACCAGGACCTGACCAATCAGAGTGCAGGGATACAGAAGCTTGAAAATAGCTATCATGTCTATCCGAATCCTACTCAAAATACTCTTTCGATTAAGGGCTTGAGTGAAAGTACAACCGTGTCGATTGTTGACGCGTTGGGAAGACAGGTATGGAAAGAAAATGTAAGTGCAGAGGGAACAATTGATGTTTCTTCACTGAGTTCCGGTTACTACCAGTTAATCATCAATACGGCAAAGGTATCTTTTGTTAAGCGTTGATCGCATCAAGGATTACTTTACAGTTTTCCTTTGTGTCGAAGTGAGTTCGCAGAAACTGTTGTCTCTGTTCAAATTCGAATGGACTCAGGGGTGAATCTAGTTTTTCATGAACGAGATCCTGATAGTCCTCTTTCAACAGAGCGAGATCACAATAAGGCAGCAATTCTGTCCCTTCTATCATTTTGTGATTGACGATCACATGTCCGCTGGTTGAAAGAGCATTAATTAATTTGAGTTTTACTCCGGTAGATTGCTCGGAGAAAAGAACATGAACCCGTGCGTTGAGCATGAGTTGATGAAGTCCTTCATCTTCCGGATTTGCAACCAGTTGAACGTTATTGATCTTACAAAATTCCGCCAGTTCTGAAGATGGATTTTTACCTGCTACCACCAATTTTGTGCAAAGACCTTTTGGCTGAAAAACATTGTCGATTAGCCATCTTGTGGCTCTGTCGTTTTCAGGTACCGAAAGGTTTCCATGGTAGAGGCAATAGGCGTTTGTTTCGTGGTAATCTTCTTCAAATGTTGCTGGTGTGGACGCCGGTAAAACCGTAACCGGACGTTCATATTTCATGAGTTTATGCGCATCCCCTTCTTTGATCGCGAATATGTGATCGGCAGATCGAAGTACGGGCTCAAATCGATCCAGTTTTTTTGCTTCTTTAGCGAAAAATCGCTTTTTCCATCCGGTAGAAACCTTACTCAGAGCATCGTAATATTCATGCTCAATATTGTGCATCCGAACAAGTTTGATGCGCGTTTTTAAGCGTTCATCCGTTAAATAGTAGCAAGTATGCAAGCCTTCAAACAGAATAGGATACTCATCTTTTAACAGGTTTCGGATTAAGTGTCGGGCATCTCTCGATTTAACGATAAAAGGAGTAGCGCTTAAATTATCGGCAATATTTTTTTTGCGTTTATAGTACTGAATCGAAGTGGTATATTTTTCCAGTTCTTGCTGAATACCTCTGCCATATTCAAAACAGTGAAGATGAACGTTAACTCCTAGTTCATGCAGGGCTTTTACACGAAAAAAGACGTCAATTGCCCCACCATAATCAGGGGGATAAGGAACGTCAAATGAGATAATATGCAGGTGTATGTTTTTCATTCAAAAGCATATATTTTCTTCAAGGTACGACATTCATTCTCCCAATTTTCAATTTTTGCTGCCGTAATACAGTTTTTTTTGAATAAATCCAGCTCTTCAGGCCTCGAAAGCAAGTGGTTGATCGCGTCTGCAAGATCGCGTACGGTAAGGTTTTCCAGCACCGTACCAATATTGTATTGGTGTATCAGATTCGCTACAGCCGTTATTTGCGTTGCAACAATAGGTGTTCCGGCGTGGAGGTAATCAAAGACTTTGTTGGGGAGTGAAAGTGCGTAATTTTGATTCGTGGCCCGGTCCAACGTCAACCCGATCTCAGCATAGTACGTGTAATTCATCATGCGGTCATAAGGCTGCTTACCATAAAACAGAACTTTATCGGAAAGCTTTAATTCCTTCACCCGTTCTTTCAGCTGAGGCACTACATCGCCGTCTCCAACGATCATCAGAACGGCATCGATATACTGCATTGCTTCAACAGCCTCCTCCGCTCCCCGGTGCATATTAATACCTGCTCCCTGGATGATGATCAGACGTTTGTTTTCCGGAATGGACAGTTCATTTTTTGAAAGCAAGCGTTCTGCAGACCAGGATGGAGATATATTTCGTACAACCTGAACAGGTACTTTATATTTCAGAGTGTAGATATCTGCGATTGCCTGATTAACGGTATACACAGATTTCAATTTGGGGAAAATGCGTTTTTCAATCGACAACCAGATTGACCTCACCCTTGGTCGATCCAGTAATTCCGGTACTTCCGTGAAATATTCGTGCGTGTCGTAAACCAGTTTTACCTTTCTCTTGAATTTTGAAGCAGTATAATTTGCTAACAGGGTGTCAAGATCATTTGAGACCAAAACATCGGCTTTATGAAAGAGGAGATAGAAGAAAAGGCGCATATTGAAAAAAGCATAAAACAACGCTCCTTTCTCGAAAAACAACCTGATCCGATGTGTTTTATAGGACCTTGGATCCAGTTTCAGACTGTCTTTACGCAAGCGACCAACCAATGTAACATCGTACCCCAGATCATGAAGAAAGGTACAAACTTTGTGTACGCGCTGATCGGTGTAGAGATCATTCGTAACAGATACCAAAGCGATTGGTTTTCCAGCCATTCCCCGAAGATAAAAATTAGAGGAAGAACAGCGCTATCAAAAGACCGTACGCAAGAAGAATTATTCCTGCAATAATAGATGTTACCCAAATTAACTTATAAGCTCTTTTTAGGTAAGTTAATCCTTCCTGTGTGATGTAACGTGAGCTGTTGGCTTTTGAATAAAGTACAGCACCAATGATCAACAGCACCAGTGTAAACAGTAATAACGGGGGAAATAAGATCGACACAATGGAAATAATCAGAGAACCGACCAATAGACTGGAACTTGTTTTTGCACGACGTTCTGCGCGCAGTGCGGAAATGGCTTTTTCCTGATTCACTTCCGGATCATCTTCCGAAAGTTGCTTGCGTTCAATAGTATGAGTCGGATGATCCGAGGAGACAACGACATCACTGACTGAAGATTCAGGAGCAGCATTTGCATATTCTTCTTCCTCCGGAAGATAAGAAGCGACAAGGCCAGGAGTTTGCCCGGTATGTGAATCCGGGTGATTTACGGCTCTGCTTTCCTGCGGGACAGAAACTATTTCTACGGGAACTTTTTTTATTCGTGCCGTATGACAGGAAACGAGTATAAAAAATATAGAAAATGAATAGAATAGTTTCATGTCTCTAAGTAACGGAAAAAGAACAAGTTTAGTTTGCCGGCGGCAGTAGTTTTTCAACTTTCATTTTTGCATCATGTAAACTGTTGACATTGTCCCAGATAATCCGGAGTCGATCATTCTTTTCGCTGAGCTTCGCTCCACCATGAGTTTGCTGTACATGGTTCAGAATATATTGGAAGATCGGAGAATCATAGAAGGAAGATTGCGGATTGGCAACAAAGTAACCGATCATTTTACCGGATTTCAACACCAATTTTTCGATTCCGGCTTCCTGAGCCAACCATCTCAGGGTGAAGGAATCCATCAATTCTTCCACTTGCGAAGGCAGCGGGCCGAAACGGTCTTTCAGTTCTTCCGCAAATTCAATGAGTCGCTCTTCTTTATCGATATTATCCAATTCCTGATAGAGGCTCAACCTTTCCGCAACATTGTTAACGTAATCATCCGGAATACGAACTTCCAGGTCCGTTTCGAAGATACAGTCGCGAACGAATGCAGGATGCTGATCGGAATTTCGGTTTTCAAATAATTCTTTGAATTCATTTTCCTTTAGCTCATCGATGGCTTCATTCAGGATCTTCTGATACATTTCAAAGCCAATGTCCGCAATGAATCCGCTTTGTTCACCTCCCAGCATATTTCCTGCGCCACGAATATCCAAATCTTTCATGGCGATGTTGAATCCGCTTCCCAGATCCGAGAATTGAACCAGGGCATCAAGACGTTTTCGTGCATCAGATGTAATAACACCTTTGGTTGGCGCGATTAAATAGCAGAATCCTTTTTTATTTGAACGACCAACACGCCCCCGTAATTGATGAAGATCGGAAATACCGAAGTTGTGCGCGTTGTTAATGATAATCGTATTGGCATTGGAAATATCAATTCCCGATTCAATGATTGTAGTTGCCAGAAGTACATCATACTCGTGGTTGATAAAACCGAACATGATCTTTTCAAGATCTTTCCCGTCCATCTGACCGTGACCGATTGCCACCCGAACTCCGGGGCAAAGGCGTTGTATCATTCCGGCAATTTCTTTGATATTCTGAAGACGATTGTGTACGAAATAGACTTGCCCTCCACGGCTCACTTCATAAGCGATCGCATCGCGAATCTGTTCTTCATCAAAGTTGATGATTTCAGTAAGTACAGGTTGCCTGTTCGGTGGTGGCGTATTGATGATGCTCAGGTCGCGGGCTCCCATCAATGAGAACTGCAGCGTTCTGGGGATAGGAGTGGCAGTGAGCGTTAGTGTGTCTACGGTAGCGCGCAGTGTCTTAAGTTTGTCTTTAACGGAAACACCAAATTTCTGCTCCTCGTCAATGATCATCAAGCCAAGATCTTTAAATTGTACACGTTTGCCGACAATGGCATGTGTTCCGATAAGAATATCAACCTCGCCCTTTTCAAGTTTCTGCAAGGTTTCTGTCGTTTCTTTGGCAGATTTGAATCGGTTCAGATAATCAACAGTACAAGGAAAATCTTTCAGGCGCTCCTTAAAACTGCGGTAGTGCTGCATGGAGAGAATTGTCGTCGGAACCAGAATCGCAACCTGTTTGTTATCAGCCACAGCTTTAAATGCAGCCCGGATTGCAATTTCGGTTTTTCCGAATCCGACATCACCACAGATCAAACGATCCATCGGTGTGTCTGATTCCATATCTTCCTTAACGGCAATGGTCGCTTTTAACTGATCGGGCGTGTCTTCGTACATAAACGAAGCCTCCAATTCATTTTGGAGATAAGTATCCGGCGTAAATGCAAATCCCGGTTGTGCTTTTCGTTTTGCATAAAGCTGGATCAGATCAAAGGCAAGTTCCTTGATCTTCTTCTTCGTCTTTTTCTTGAGATTGGACCATGCCTGAGTTCCGAGTTTATTAACACTTGGTGCAGCCCCATCCTTTCCTGTAAATTTGGAAATCCGATGCAAGGAGTGAATCCCAACGTATAATACGTCTCCATCCCGATAGATCAGACGAATAGCTTCCTGAGGTTTGCCATTAACCTCGATTGTTTCAAGTCCGGAAAATTTTCCGACACCGTGATCGATATGTGTGACGTAATCTCCGCTTTGCAGGTTATACAATTCCTTTAATGTCAGAGCTTGCTTCGCCTGACGGAAACCTTCTTTTAATCTGAAGCGATGATACCGTTCGAATAATTGATGATCTGTATAACAAACAATTTTGTGGCTTTCATCTATGAATCCTTCATGCAAGGCAATGGGAACAGGAGTAAATGTAATAGTGGCATCTATATCCTGAAAAATCTGTTCCAGACGTTCAATCTGTTTCGGTTGGTTGGAAAAGATCAGCGTGTCGTAACCCAGTTCTTTTCTCTGATGCAGATCCTCTGCCAGGAGATCGAAGTTTTTGTTGAAGCTGGGCTGAGGTTTGATACTGAATCCAAAGACATTCGCCGCTTTGAAATGAGAGTCTGTTCGAAATTCAATTACAGAACGGCTGTTTAATACGGGTTCTAAATCTTTGGCATTGAAATAAAGTTCCGATGGCAGAAGATGTTGTACCGGAGAATCGATTGAGGCGTGAATTTTCACGGCTTTTTCATATTCATCCATCAGTACCTTTTGTGTCAGATCAAAAGAAGCCAGCCAGATTGTACCTTCTTCTCCCAGGTAATCAAAAATATCGATGCGTTCCTCTTCTGCAATCTTTCCCTGTACATTGGGTACGATTGTAAAAAAATGGTGGTTTTTCAATGATAATTGGTTACTCGCATCAAAGGTTCTGATGCTTTCCACTTCATCTCCAAAAAATTCAACACGGTAGGGATGATCGTTTGAGAACGAAAACACATCAACAATCCCTCCTCGAATGGAAAATTGCCCCGGTTCATATACGAAATCCACGCGGTCAAAATGAAGATCCAACAGATGCTCATTGATGAGGTCCAGGCCGTAACTCTTACCTACTTCGAGCTTAAATGTATTCTTCGAAATCACTTTTTTCGATGGAATCTTTTCGAAAAGCGCTTTTGGATAGGTAACAATCCAGTTGTTGGATTGCGAGTTTACTTTTTCGAGAACTTCAGCGCGTGCTACAACATTGGCGTTGTCAGTTTCTTCTAATGTGTAGGGCGTTCTGTACGATTCAGGGTAGAAAAACAGGTTTTTTTGTTCCGGAAAAACACCTTCCAGATCGTTGAAGAAATAAGCCGCCTCTTCTTTGTCTTCCAGGATGAAAAGATGATTGCCAGGAACCTGATTGCATACGGCAGATGACAAGAAAGAAAAGGAGCTTCCAATGGCTCCTCTCCAGTGTATTTTTGAACCAACAATCTGTAGATCGCTGGCTGTTTTAGAAACAGATTCGTTTTTAGAAAATTTTGAAATAAGTTCCTTTAACTCCATTATTTCAGACAGCTCATGGCTTCTTCGACCATTTTTTTAGATCCTACAAAAAACGGAACACGTTGGTGCAGGCGATCCGGCACTATCTCCATTACGCGTTTTCTTCCTGTTGTTGCAATGCCTCCTGCCTGTTCAGCAATAAACGCCAGAGGGTTACATTCATAAAGCAATCTCAGTTTTCCTTCCGGGTCCGTTGAAGTATCGGGATAAATATAAATCCCGCCTTTAATCAGGTTACGATGGAAATCTGCAACTAGTGATCCGATATATCTTCCGGAGTAAGGTCTTTTATGCCCCTCCAATGTTTGTTGACAATAGGTTTGGATGTATTCTTTTATGCCATCTTCACAAATGTTGATGTTACCTTCATTCATGGCATAGATGCGTCCTGTTTCCGGCATTTTCATGTCGGGATGAGACAAGCAGAATTCTCCGATAAACGGATCAAGGGTGAATCCGTTTACTCCGTTTCCGGTAGTATAAACCAACATGGTGGAAGACCCGTAAAGGACGTATCCGGCAGCTACCTGATCGGTTCCTTTTTGCAGCATATCTTCCAGGTTGGCCAGGGTACCGCTCTCACTTTTTCTTCTGTAAACAGAAAATATTGACCCAATGGAAACATTGACATCTATGTTGGAAGATCCGTCCAATGGATCGAAAAGGACAACGTATTTACCTTCTCTTGAAATCTCATTGTCGAATGCCATGAAATCATCATTTTCTTCGGAAGCAATCCCGCAGACTTCACCACCAGTTTTAAACATATTGATGAATTGCTTATCTGCTATCACATCCAGCTTTTGCTGCTCTTCACCCTGGATATTGGTATTTCCTTCTGCACCTAGAAAGTTCTCCAGTAGCCCCGCTCTTCTTACATCTTTACTGACGATTTTAGCGGCAATTGCAATATCATTCAACAATCTGGAAAGCTCCCCCGAAGCGAAAGGAAAATCTTCCTGACGATCCATTATAAACTCGTGAAGTGTTATGACTTTTGACATTCGATTGGTTTTTTACAAATATCGTGAAAAATGAAGGACTGATAACAAAAAAGGGTCGGCAAAACCGACCCCTTTTTCTATAGATGAGTTATCAATTAACGCTTGATAAATTTAGAGCTGCTCATTCCTCCGTTATGTTTTACGATAACAGTGTATGAACCAGCTGCAAGATCTGAAGTGTTGATTGAAATGTTTTGAGTTCCTGCTGTAAGGTTGGTATTATTTACAGTTGAAACTACTTTACCAGTGATGTCAATCACTTCAATTTTCACATCGGAACCGTTGTTCAGTGCAAATGAAACATTTACCTGATCCTTCGCAGGGTTAGGATAAACGCTCAAAGCAACTTCATTTTTCAATTCGTTAACTCCCAATGTGTTTTCGAAGTTCAAACGGATCATTGGAGTTCTTGTAGTGTAGTACCATGTTGCATCAACATCATCATACATGAACACTGTTTGAACATCTGCCTGACCTGCTGTAGATACTACAACGTCATTTGTAGCACCTTGATCTCCCGGAGTTACGATTGCAACAAAGTAAGATGAATCTGCTTGCAGATCAACCGGTACCAATAATGGAATATCAAGAATTGTGTTCACGTTTGTTGAAGAAACCTGAATGAAATCAGAGAATCCAACTTGTACAATATCATTGAAAGTTGAAGCTGTACTTGGAATTCTGTAAATAATAGCCTGGAATTCAGCACCTACGTTAGAAGAATTCGATAAACGTGTTTGAATTGAATATGCTGTTTGATCCGTGAAGATATCATACCAGTTACAAAGTTTGTATCCAACACCACTGTTGTTGAATGTACCATCAGCAGTACCATTGTCACGTGCATAGATGTAATTTCCAACCTGGAACGCATCACTTGCGATCACATCGTTTGAAGGAACGTCATCAACCTGATCCTGGCTTACATCCATTGCGATATTATATGTACCCAATGCAGATGGAGCGAAACCTGATATGATTTCCAAAGTATCAACTGTGTTCGACAGAACAGTAATACCAGCTGAACTTGGAGCTGCAGTTCCTGCACCTGAAATAGTAACATTTAATTGTGTATTGGTTTGGTCATTGATACCATTGTTTGTTACTTCAACAGCGAAATCGATCGGAGCGATTTGTGTTTGAGGAATTTGGTAATAGTTAAGACCGTTTGTTCCCCAATAAGCGTTATTTGTAGCCAAATCGTTATCAGGATTTGTGATGATTTTCACATCATCAATGTACCAACCGAAAGTTGTCCACCATCCTAAAGTTGTTCCGGCAGGATTTCTTGAAGTCCACACGAAACGGAACTTTACGTTGCTTGGGTTAGAAGCGATTTCGTTTGTAATGTTTACTGTAACTACCTCCGGGTTTGGATAGATAGCAGTTGGGTTGTTACCAACGAAAACAGTTTTATTTTCATTTGAATAAACTTCTACCCACGAACCTCCGTTGTCTGTACTTACTTCAACAGTTTGAGCATCGTTAAAAAGTGCTCCCCATTGTTCGAATTGTAATGATACAGAGTTAATTCCGGAAGATAAAGTTGGGATATCAAGCGGAGATGCAATGGTCATGGTATACGTAACGTTCATTGCCTGATCGTTGTTGTTGTAGTTACCATTTTGTACCTCAGCATAATTACCACCCGATGTGGAATTCATTCCTCCCTGGAAAGAACTGAACCATGCCTCAGAAGTTGAGTTGATGTTCCATCCGAATGTTGCACCCGTTTGGCCATCATTATTGATTGTCCAATCACCTGGAGTATTAAAGTCATTTGTCCAAATTACTACTCCGGCAGCTTTTGGATGATCCAATGGTGTTTGTTCAACAGGTTTAATACTACCACTTTGTGGTGTAAAGCTGTAAGGTTTTTCAATAACCTGTGCAGTTGTAGCGCTGATACCAGCTAGCAATACAATCGCACTTAAGTAAATCTTTTTCATATTAAATAACTTATTTCGCGAGCTAAATATACGGAAGAAAACATTGAAACTAAACGTTATACCTTGATTTTAACTTATCGGTCCTTAAGGAAGGGGAGCTTTTCACGTATTTCGTTCAACGTAGTATAATTTATAACAGTTGTTTTGGTGTATTCTGAAACGGTTTCCGGAGAATTTCCAAAAGGATCGATGATCACCGATTGACCATTATATTCGAGCCCGTTTTCATCTCTTCCGATTCGATTTACTCCTGCTACAAAGCACTGGTTTTCAATTGCTCTTGCAGGCAATAATGCAGACCAATGCTGAACGCGCCTTTCCGGCCAGTTCGCAACGTACAGTAAAAGGTCGTAAGCAGGTTTGCCATCTGCCTCCATTCTATTGCGGATATTTTCAGGGAACCGCAGATCGTAACAGATTTGCAAATTGATTTTCCAGCCCATATACTCAACAATGACTTCTTTATTGCCGGCATTGAAATGCTTGTCTTCTCCTGCTAACGAAAAGAGTTTGCGCTTATTGTAATGTTGGAAAGTTCCGTCCGGGAACATGAAAATCCCCCGGTTGTAATAATGTCCGTGGTCTTCAATGATAAGAGAAGTGTAAATCGCGGTTTTGAATTTCAAGGCTTGCTGTCTTAACCACGCTATACTTTCGGAATGTTGAAATGGTTCCGCTACTTCCGCAGCATTCATCGTAAATCCGGTCTGGAACATCTCAGGTAATAAAACCAGATCAGTTGATAATTCCCCTAATAAACGCGAATAATTATTAAAATTTGCGGATTTATCTTCCCAATATTGTTCGGTTTCCAGTAATGTGATTCTTAGATCCTGCATAATCGTTCAGCTGCTTCAATGAGTGTTTTATCTTGCTTGGCATAACAGAACCGAATGTGTTTCCGGTCTTTTCCATTTGCATTAAATACGGAAACAGGGATGGCTGCTACGCCTACATTTTTTGTCAGATATTCGCAAAATTCCACATCCGGAAGATCAGAAATTGCGGAATAATCAACTAACTGAAAGTAACTGCCTTCACTCGGAAGCAGTTTAAAATTGGAAGCCTTAAGCAGTTGTTGAAACAGATCTCGTTTGTCGCGATACGTATTTTTTAGTTCTCCCACATTGGAAACCGGAAGATAGGACGCCAGGGTGGCCTGCGCTACAGAATTTACCGAAAACACATTGAATTGATGTACCTTCTTTATTTCGATCATCCATTCTTCAGGCGCCACGAGATAGCCCATTTTCCAACCCGTTATGTGGAATGTTTTTCCAAAGGATGAAACAATAATACTTCTGGATCTCAAATCTTCGTAAAAGTGTGCGGAAAGGTGCTTTTTCTCAAAGTGGATAAATTCATAAACCTCATCCGAAAGTAGGATTAGTTCCGGATACTTTGCCATCAATGATCGCAGTGCTTCCAGATCGGTGTCGTTCCACACTTTCCCGGAAGGATTATGCGGATTGTTGACGATGATCATTTTTGTTTTAGTCGAAATTGCCGCGTTGATTGCTTCCCAGTCGGGTAGATAAGCTTCGTTGAGATCCACATGAATCGCCTTTCCTCCCGCCAGAACAACCGCAGGAGCATAGCAATCATAACTCGGATCCAGAATGAGCACTTCATCATCTTGTCCGATCAGGGCCATAATTGTGGTGAAGATCGCCTGTGTTGCTCCGGCTGTGACTAAAATTTCGTTATCAGGATGACAAGACCTGCCGTAGCGATCGCGGATCAGTCGGCTGATCTCACGGAGGAGAAAAGGACTTCCTCCCATTGGCATGTATTGATGTACCTGTTTTCCCGCAGTATCCTTTAACGTGCTAATGAGTTTGTCATCAACATTAAAATCCGGAAATCCCTGAGCCAAATTGATCGCATTGTGTTCAGTAGCCATTTTTGACATGACCGTAAATATCGTTGTGCCTACCTGTGGTAATTTCGACATGATTTTTTGTTTGTCTAAATGTAATAATAATTGTCGCTGGGGATTTAACAATGCTTAACAGCCTTTAACATATTGAAAGCGAATACTCTGTGTGGATGTTGTATTATTGTATCAAAATCAAATGCTATGAAACGAATACTATTTACAGTCGCTGTTTTGATCTCCGCAGTTTCTTGCGCACAGGATAAAACAGTGAATGAAATTAAGAAAGAGATCCGCGTTGAAAATGAGAACGGACAAAAAACGGTAGAAATTACTACTACTGAGAATGGTAAGGTAACAAAGGAGGTGTATACAGGAGAGGACGCGGATAAGAAACTGGCTGAGCTTGAAAACGGTGGAATGGTAGAGGTTGAAGAGGAAACGAAGGAAGTGCGTATGGAGGAAATTGACGGACAGAAAAGACTGACTGTCATTACCAAAAAGAACGGGCAGGAAGATGAAGAGGTATACGTCGGACCGGATGCGGAGAAGAAGTTGAAAGAGTTGGAGTTGGAAGGAGCGGCACCGAAGAAAATGGAGGTAAAGAAGATCGAAAGAGTAGAACGTTCTTCCAACTAAAAAGATAAATTCAAGAGAAAAGTCATCCATAACCGGGTGACTTTTTTCATTTTTGTACTATGCGTAAGATATTTTACACGATCGTTTCCGCAAGTTTGTTACTTGCCTGTTCTTCGAATAAGGATGAACAATTTTGCTCATGCCTGGAGGCTAGCGAAGCATTGAATATTCAATCAGAAAAAATGCTAGATCAGTCGAGTATTACAGTAGACGACGAAAAAAAGCTCAAGGAACTTCAAAGCAAAAAACTGGAAGTGTGTAAAGATTACACCACCATTTCAGCAGAAGAAAGTAAAAAGCTTCGGGCAGCTTGCGAAGAAGAGTGATCAGGCGTAGATCTCGTCTAAAGCATCACAAAACTGTTGCGCAGCTCCTTCCAGGATTTCTTCCGTGTGCGCGGTTGAAATAAATCCGACTTCATAACCACTTGGTCCGATGTAAATACCACGGTTCAAAAGCGCTGTGAATAATTTACTGAACTGACTCATATCCGGATCAATCTGATCGGCGCGTTGAATCCGCTTTTTACCATCAAAGGACAGCCAGAAAACGGATCCGATAGTCACCATTTCGAAGTCGTACTCTTTTGTGGAAGCATGTTGGTTTACCCTGGAAACAAATTGTTTGGTTCTGCGTTCCTGATCTTCATAAAATCCGGGTTTTGCACATTCCGTAAGTTGCGCAATTCCTGCAGCCATCGCCACAGGGTTACCGGATAAGGTTCCCGCCTGATAAACCGGACCGTCCGGTGCTACGTAACCCATGATCTCTGCGCTTGCTCCGTAGGCTCCAACCGGAAGCCCTCCACCGATTATCTTTCCGTATGTAACGATGTCCGGTTTGATCTTGTAATATTCCGCAGCTCCAGAAAATGCTACCCGGAATCCGGAAATCACCTCATCAAAAAATAACAACGAACGGTATTCGCTACAGATTTCACGCAAAGCTTGCAGGAATGTAAGGTCTTGTAACAGGAGTCCGTTGTTTGCCGGGATTGGTTCGATAATCGCACAGGCAATCTCGTTACCAAATTCTTCGAAACATGCTTTCAATGCATCCAGATCATTCAGCGGAAGTACAAGTGTTTCATTCGCATATTCTTCCGGTACGCCGGCACTGGTTGAAGTCCCCAGTGTAGCTAATCCGCTTCCGGCTTTCACCAACATGGAATCAACGTGTCCGTGGTAACAACCTTCAAATTTCAGTATTTTTTTACGTCCGGTGTAACCGCGAGCCAGGCGCAATGCTGACATTACTGCCTCGGTTCCGGAACTTACAAAGCGAATTTTTTCGATAAACGGATTTCTGCTCAGGATCAATTCCGCCAGTTCGTTTTCCTTCACCGTAGGTGCACCAAAACTAGACCCGTTTTTCAATGTTTCCACCACATTATTGAATACGGAAGGGTGATTGTGTCCCAGGATCAGCGGACCCCAGCTGCAACAGAAATCAACGAATTTATTTCCATCCTCGTCCCACACATGAGCACCGTTGCCCTTGTGCATGAAAAGTGGCGCTCCTTCAACAGATTTGAAAGCACGTACCGGAGAATTAACACCGCCGGGAAAGTACTTTTTTGCTGTTTCGAATAGTTTTTCAGAATTTTCGCGTTTGATACCTGTTACCGTTTCCATATTCTATTTTCAAAATTGATGGTTTTGCAAAGATAGCATTCCGCTGAGAAGAAAATCTCCTCTTAGAGCGTTCGGATCGCTTTGGGTAAAACGTAAAACTCGACGAACAAAAGTAAAAATACGATCAGGTATTCGATGTGCATAAATGCCCGAACCTCATGAAACTGTCCTCCGTTAAACGTGAGGTAGACGAACATAGCCAGAAAACTCCACACTAGTGAAAAACGCCATTTTACCAGTGGTGTAAGACCGATGAGCGGGATCAGATACCAGGGGTGTACGATCTTGGAGATCAATAAATAGAACAAGTAGATCAGAAAATACCGCTCGAGGAGTTCCAGTTGTTTTGGAAGGATATTAACCACCACAAACCCTGTAATGAGAATGAACGGAAGCAGAAAATTGTACATTCCGACAATGTTGCTTTTCGGAAGTGCGTGTTGAAGATCGAGCAGCAGATAGTAGATGCCTGCATTGAATTCAAACCAATTGGAATAAAGGCGTAGTGATTGCAATAAGTGCCCGAAATTTTCCAGTGTTGTGAAGGGAATGAACAATAAAAATACCAGCCCCACTGTGATCGCTCCAAAGAGGATCAATTGCGTGAATTTGATGTTCCGGAAACTAACACCCAATAGAAAGAGCGGGTTGAGTTTGGTTACAACGGCTAGTGCGAGGGGAATTCCGGCTAAAGCAGTTTTCTTTTGTTCAAGAACGGTAAAGGTCAGCAGGATAAAGAACAGCGCGATGCCTTCCATGTGTAGGTTTCCTGTAAATTCTGCAATCGCAAGGGGGTTGAGCCAATACATTGCAACAAGTCCGATCTCGCGTCCCCGCTGTTTTAACAGGTGGATGAGCAGAAAGAAAATACCGATATCAAACAGAAATTCGATTGTATGGAGAATGGTTACGGCACCATTCGGATGACGGGAAAAATGTACGGCAATGTAGAACAGACTTTGCGCTACAGGCGGATAGACCGAGTAGTACTTCGGAGAGTTCATTCCCTCTGAAAAAACAGGTGTTTTGAGTTGATCGCGGTAGGAAATCAGGGCGGGGTTGTTCAAACTATCCGTCAAAATC
>QKAV01000091.1 GCA_003247185.1 Crocinitomicaceae bacterium | reverse complement strand
AAAAAGGAATCAAGGAAGAGGAACGAGTAAAAAGAAATCTTAACTTCCATTCATGGAGGCATTTCCTTAATTCTCAATTATTGGCCAACGGAATCAATGAGTCCAAAACAAGAAAAATCACAGGTCACTCTACAGCTGCGATGACAGAGCATTACTCACATTTCTTGGTGAATGATTTTGAAGATGTTTTAAAGATAACCGAGGATATCATTAGTTGAATAAGCTAAAACTCGTAATGTGAGTGAACGTAAAAAATGTAGATGATTTTATTCGATAGAAATGGATGCAGATCTTATTTATCTGGGAAAACAATATACATTACTCTAAAAAAGTTCTGATATAGCATTTAATATCAGAACTCAGATCCGTATTTATAATCATATTTCAAGTTTTATCATCTGGAAACAACGTCTTCTTTTGTCTTTCCAACTCTTTAATACTCTTCTGTGGCTTTGGTAAATCTTCTGGTATCGTACCCCCAATATCCCTTATCGCATCACGGACCTTTCTTCCTATTTCATAATGCACATCATTTGCTTGTCTTTTACCCTGAATATTATGCTTTCTCAATTGTTCATCTGTTTGCATCATCCCTTTGGACCAATTTGTTGATGTCAACAAATTGGTCAGATACTGTTCTCTCAAAAAACCTTTACTTTATTTTATAGGTGTAGAAAATTTTCCCATTAAGCATCTTGAACTGCTTACCTTGTTAAATACGTATAATATTGCAATGCAAATTACATAGAAACAACAATATTCTTATAGAATTAAATGAGTTATAAGACTTATTAGTCTAATTTAGTTGCTTCTACATTCTGGTCATGTTTAAATAGTATATGAAAGAGTCACATACAAAATAACCAAAATGTAGTTGAACAAATGGGAAATACAATACAAACTAAGGAACAACTTGCACGCCTTTGGACTGACATTTATACACCGGGAGGGAAACCCGATTGGTCTCATATTCTGCCCTACTATGATGAGCACATCATTTTTCGTGACAGTGTTCAGGAAATTCATGGTAAGGCTGAATTTCAGGCCATGACAGAACGGCTTATCGCACGATCAAAGAACTTGAGAATGGAAGTGAAAAACACTGCCAGGAATGGACATGTCATATTTCTTGAGTGGGAAATGATCATAAGCTACAAAAAATACCCGAGTTCCTCTGTCTATGGTTCCAGCAGAGTGACCTTGAATGAAGTCGGAAAAATAATCGAGCAACGTGATTACTATGACCTTTGGGGAGATATTTTCGACAATATACCCAGATTTGGGAAATTATATCGAAAATTCATGCACAAAAAATTTGGCTAATTGGAGATGTAATGAATCCGTACCTGAAGCAATATGAATGGTCCAATATTGGTGCCATGCTTAAAAACAACAAGGCAACTCCGAAACAAGAATCAAAAGATTTCAGCGGGAATCTTGTTGTAATCACGGGTGCAACATCAGGTATAGGATATGAGACGGCAAGACTGTATGCCTCGCATGGAGCTAAGCTCCTGACGATAAATCGAAGTCTTGATAAATCAAAGGCTCTAAAACAAGAAATCGAAGCAGAATTCCATGTGCCTTGTGATTATTTCATTGCAAATTTTTCTCAAATCAAACAAATCCAGACTGCTGCAAACATGCTTGCATCATTGGATCAGGATATTGCAGTCATCATCCATAACGCCGGGGTGTACAACACTAAAAAGACATTTACCGTGGATGCCCTGGAAGAATGCTTTCAGGTCAACTACCTTGCATCGTTCATAATCAATTTCCGTTTGAAGGAAAAACTAAGAAAGCAGGAACATGCAAGAATCTTATACGTAAATTCAGAAGGGCACAGGTTTGCCCTCGCAGGGTTAAGACTTGATGATCTTAATTGGGAGCGATACCACTATACAGGATTGAAGGGATACGGTTCTTCAAAAACAGCTCAGCTGCTCTCTATGTTTCAATTCGCTAATTATTTTCTCGATAGCGGAGTTACAATAAATGCGATGCATCCAGGAGATGTGAAGACGAACATGGGCGAAAACAATGGTCCGGTCTATAAACTGTTCAAACATTTTTTGATCAATCCTTCTTCCAAGCCCCCAGTCCTATCAGCGCAAGCTCTTTACTACCTTGGGACCTCAAAAGAAGTGGAAGGCATTACAGGGAAATTCTTCAATTTTACCACTCTGGAGATCCCTGCTCCACACGCATTGGACGAAACCGCAGCCGAGAAATTGTGGAAGAAAAGTGTTGAATTGGGGGAATTGTCATGGACGTGAAACATTGTGATGTGCTGATTGTCGGTGCAGGAATCTCGGGCTTGACTGCAGCAGCATATCTTGCAAAAAATAATCATTCAGTTCTCTTATTGGAAAAAAATTCCGACTGTGGGGGCTTGCTCAACTCGTTTTCCAGGAATGGATATGTATTTGACTCCGGAGCACGTTCAATAGAAAACTCAGGTATAATCAAACCAATGTTGAAAGATCTTGGCCTCGAATTGGAACTTCTACCAAGCCCGGTATCCATCGGTATCGAAGAGACCATCATTGATCTTTCAAAGAAAACGGGCATAGCAGAGTATGAAAAGTTATTGAAGAGACTATATCCGGAACAAGAGCAAAACATTCATCGGATTTTTCGTAAGGTTTCCAAGATCTACAAAAAAATGCATATCATGTATGGATTTGAAAACCCTGTCTTTAAGAATTTTAGAAATGACAAGAAATATCTGTTCACAGAGTTGTTGCCCTGGTTTGGCAAATTCGTCTTGGCTGTTTCACTGATGCAGAGAATGAATGACCCCATCGGGAAATACCTCAAGAAATTCACTGACAACCAGTCCCTCATCGATATATTTGCCCAACACTTTTTCAAGCAAACTCCGACATTTTTCGCTTTGGGGTATTTCTATGTCTATCGTGACTACCTTTATCCAAAAGGAGGAACAGGCAGCCTCCGGGAAAAAATACAGCAAAAAATATTGGATGATGGAGGAGAAATTCAGGTCAACACACTAATCACGTCTATTCATCCCTCAAAAAAGATAGCTGAGGACTCCAAGGGACAAATCTACTCCTATAAAAAATTGGTTTGGGCTGCAGACCTCAAAACGTTATACAACATACTTGACCACAGTCGACTTACAATCAAACAGAGTGAAATGATAGGAATAAAAGCCGAGAAAATAAAATCTGCGCGCAGCAGTGATTCTGTTTTCACACTGTATCTTGGTGTGAATCAATCCCCTCAGGCATTTTCTGAAATTACCAACGGCCATCTTTTTTATACTCCTTCCAAGCAAGGATTGGGTCAAACCCAATTATCGGAATTGACAAACCTTCTGCTAGATACAACAGTAATTCACAAAGAAGAAATCTGCGAATGGATTAAAAAATTCTGCCGACTTACCACCTATGAAATTTCCATCCCGTCATTACGGGATCCTCAACTTTCACCTGAAGGGAAGACAGGGATGGTAATAAGCTTCCTGTTGGATTATTTGCTTTTTAAGGCAGTAAGCGCCGATGGTTGGTATGATGAATTCAAGACTTGTATTGAAGACCAAATGATAAGGACTCTGGATGCCGCCCTATTCCCAGGTTTAAAAAATCAAATCGAAATGCGCTTTTCTTCTACTCCGTTGAGTATCGAAAAGATGTACGGCAATTATGAAGGGGGCATTACAGGGTGGACATTCGAAGAAGCTCCGCCTGTTGTCGACAAACTTCCTAAGATTCCCAGCTCAATTACCACCCCTATTCCAGATGTTTATCAATGCGGGCAATGGGCATACAGCCCTGCTGGTATTCCCACAGCAATACTTACAGGTTGGTACGCTGCTGATGCAATTCGGACAAATTTAGATGGTCATAAATAGAAATAATTATTTGTGTGCAATTTACACATTTATAATTAATACAGTTTAGATTATGCAAAATTAGATCTTTAATTCATGCCTAAATAATATGTTTTTTGAATAACCATCAGCATTAACTGCTACAAATATTTGATGTATTCTCTTTAATTAAGTACAGACTTATTATTACATTACCATTTGATCATGCAATCGTAGCATCTATATGCATCTGGG
>QKAV01000029.1 GCA_003247185.1 Crocinitomicaceae bacterium | reverse complement strand
ATTAACTTCTGCAATAGCGGAACATTCTGATACGGAATTTCAACACCCAAATCACCTCTCGCTACCATCAGTGCATCGCTTTCCTGAATGATCTCATCAATTTCCTGAATGGCTTCCGGTTTTTCAATCTTGGCAACCACCTTTGCCTTTTTCATTCGATTTGAAATCAAATGCTTTAGTTCAATAATATCTCTTGGAGATCTTACAAAAGACAAACCGATCCAATCCAGATTTTCATTCAGAGCAAAATCAAGATCTTCCAAATCCTTCTTAGTCAGACTAGGCATTGAAATCGATGTATTCGGAAAGTTAACACCTTTGTGAGAAGATAAAATACCTCCATGAACTACAAGGGCAATAATTTCATCCTTCCTGTTTGTAGAAACGACTTCCAGGATCAACTTTCCATCATCCAGCAAAATGCGTTCTCCGCTGTTTACGTCCTGCGGTAGGTCCTGGTAATTGATCGAGAATTGCTCTGCAGTTCCTAAAACGTCATCGGTGACAATAGAAACCTGAGAACCGTTGATCAGCTCAACACCGTTATCCGTCATTTTACCCGTACGAATTTTAGGTCCCTGGAGGTCGGCAAGCAATGCTACATTCAACCCGGTTTCATCATTCAGTTCTCTCACGATGTCAATTACCGTTTTCAGATCTTCATGCGATCCGTGGGAACAATTCAGGCGACATACGTTAACACCTTCTAAAAACATCTTTCGCAACACCTCTTTATCACTTGACGCAGGTCCGATTGTTGCAACTATCTTCGTTCTTTTCATACTTTCTTTAAAAATCAAACATCTCACAGGAATCAATCTCCGCAGGGTCAAAAATATATGCCCCAAGTACACTTTCCACCTTTTTCAACTTCGTTAGTAATTCTTCCGTATCAAAAGCCGCTTCCGTTGAGATAAATAAAAAATAATCAATCACAGGTTTTTCACTAATAAGTGTACTCGAAGCCACTTTATTTTTGATCAAATGATAGGATACTCCATCATCTTCATTGGTCCAGTCGTATACCGGGTGTCCCACCGTATTTCCCGATTTTTTATCAAAAACGCCGAATTCTTCCGTGTTCTTTTCCAAATGAAATCCCAGAAATTGATTGATCCCCCATACTAAGCGATAATCACTGTGATTACTCACAATGCCGATAAGGTCGAAATTGAATTCGCTCTCCAAACTAAGAACATGTTTCTTTTTCTTTACCGACATTTCAACCACGAATGTACGTGAAAGAACGGTATTTGGAGCTGAAATGATAAAAAGTTAACTAAAGATTAAAGGAAAGTAGTTTTATTACTGATCCCTTAACATTTTGTAAAAAACCGTTTACTCAACAGAAAATACATTTCATAAGACGATCTTGATTTTCAGTGGTTTTCACCTATGAGTGGCATGTTAATTGGAGCTTTCTGCACAGTAACAATTTAAAATTTAACGTTATGATTGCAAAGAAAAATCCAAATTTGGAATTGGAAGGAAAAAGAAAGATTTTCCTTCAGATCGGGTTATTGACGGTTGGGTCATTAACACTTGCAGCTTTTACTTACAAAAGCCCCACATCGATCGAATCAGAAAAATTGATGGTGAGCCACTCACCTGTTGAGTTCAAAATGGAACTGGTTCAAAAACCGGAACCTTTGAAGACTCAACCTCAAACCCATCAACAAAACAGTGATCAGAATAATGATCAGCAACAACAGACGATGGACATTCAAAAAAGTGTGGATGAGAACACCAAATCATCTGACAACAAGGACAAAGATGTAAAGTCTGATGTCGGTTTAAAAGACCTGGGATATGAATTTGGTGATTTCGTTGATCTTACCGGAGGACTTCTTGGAGAGATTGTCGAAATTCCGGATGTTGATGCTGAGTTCATCGGAGGTTATGGTGAAATGCAAAAGTTCATCACAACAGAGGTTCAATACCCTGAAATTTCCATGGCCTGGGGAGAACAGGGAACCGTATGGACGTCTTTCGTTGTGGAGACAGACGGGTCAATATCTGATATGAAAGTAGAACGTGGTGTTTCTCCTGATCTGGATAAGGAAGCCTTACGCGTTGTAAGACGATTCCCGAAATGGAAACCGGGAGAAGTGAACGCTTTACCGGTAAGAACCCGGGTTCGTCTGCCAATCACTTTTATTATTGAAAAATAAAAAGAAGGCGCTCTTCCGGGAGCGCCTTTTCTCTTTCTATGCTTTCAATCAATCCAAAGAACCGATCATTTTCTTAGGGTCAACCCAGTTATCATATTCTTCAGCAGGAACATATCCCAAACGAACCGCTTCTTCTCTCAACGTTGTTCCATTTTCATGCGCTGCATTTGCAATCTCAGCCGCCTTGTAATAACCGATCTTAGTATTCAGCGCTGTCACCAACATCAATGAATTATTCAACAATTCATTGATACGTTTGTAATTTGGCTCGATTCCCTGTGCACAATGCTCATCAAACGAAACACAGGCATCACCAAGTAATTCTGCCGATTGAAGTAAGTTATATGCCATCATTGGTTTGAATACGTTCAATTCATAATGACCTTGTGTTCCACCAACTGTAACAGCTACATCATTACCCATCACTTGCGCACAAACCATGGTCACAGCTTCTGCCTGTGTAGGGTTAACTTTACCTGGCATGATTGATGATCCCGGCTCATTCGCAGGAATGATCAACTCACCGATTCCGGAACGTGGTCCAGACGCCATCATACGGATATCATTTGCTATTTTATTCAAAGAAACCGCTAATTGCTTCAATGCTCCATGTGATTCAACAATAGCATCATGTGCTGCCAGGGCCTCAAATTTATTTTCAGCCGTAACAAATGGCAATCCTGTAAACTCAGCGATTTTCTTTGCTACCAGAACATCATATCCTTTCGGTGTGTTCAGACCCGTTCCTACTGCTGTACCTCCAAGTGCCAGTTCTGCTAAATGAGGAAGCGTGTTTTTCAATGCCTTCAAACCGTGATTCAATTGCGAAACATATCCTGAAAATTCCTGACCTAAAGTTAACGGCGTCGCGTCCATCAAGTGCGTGCGACCAATCTTCACCACGTCTTTAAATTCTTTTGACTTTGCCTCAAGAGTGTCTCTTAATTTCTCTACACCGGGAATAGTTGTTTCCGCGATCATTTTGTAACAAGCGATATGCATTCCTGTCGGGAAGGTATCATTACTGGATTGAGACTTATTCACGTCGTCATTTGCTCCAAGTGTTTTACCTCCGTCTCCCAATTGATTTCCTGCAATGACATGAGCGCGATTCGCAATAACTTCATTCACATTCATATTCGATTGTGTCCCCGAACCGGTTTGCCAGATCACTAATGGAAACTGATCATCCAATTTTCCGGCAATGATTTCATCGGCTACCTGGGAGATCAAATCCCTTTTTCCTGCATCCAACACGCCCAGATCATGATTAGCATGTGCTGCCGCTTTCTTCAGATATGCGAATGCCTTTACAATTTCCTTCGGCATTGAACCGGAAGGTCCGATTTTGAAATTATTTCGGGAACGTTCTGTTTGTGCTCCCCAATATTTATCAGCAGGGACTTTTACCTCACCGATCGTGTCTTTTTCTATACGATATTCCATATCTGTTGTTTGTTGGTTTGAATTATTTATTACTTTTACCGATGTAAAACGAAACAAAAATAATAAGAGATGAGCATTTTCGGTATAGTTACGTTTCTTTTGATTGGCGGAATGGCTTTTTGGATGTTGCTATTCCTGATGGGGTTTGTACTTCCATTCTGGATTACACTTGGTGTATTTGAAATGCTTCGTCCTAAAAGAATTTACGAAGAAGAAGACACTGTTCACTAATAACAGGCGTATAACATATTGAGGGAGAGTAAAATCTCCCTTTTTTTATGCCCAGACTTTTGCTCCTTCGGAACAATTCTGACAAATATCAATCTGATTTCGGTTAGTCAGTACCGCTGTTCTGAATGATTTATACTGCACATTTTTCCAGATCTCGGAAAAATCACTATCTCCGAATTTCCCTAACACATGCTGTGCATCTTTATCAAAACAGCACGGAACTACCAACCCGTCCCAGGTTAATACTGTGGATGACCACATTCTCCAGCAGTGATTTCCCAATTTGTATTTCAACTTGTATGTTCCGTCCGGTTTTTTCCTGTAACGCGCATACTTATCGTTGTCCGGCATCAATGGATTACCATTTTCATAGTCATATAACTGCGCTGTTTTTATCCGAACATCATCAATCCCCAGTTCTTTGGCAAATTGATCCAACAAAGGAATTTCATGTTCATTTGGTTTCACGGCCAGAAACTGCATAATCAGATGCGGTGTATTAGATTTTAGTTCTTTTTTTGCCTTTACAATCGCCTGAATCCCTGAGATCACTTTTTCCAATTTCCCATGTACGCGATACTGTTCGTAGGTACTTTGCGTCAAACCATCCACTGAAATAATCAGTCGGTCCAGTCCAGAATGAACTATTTCCTTTGCCTTTTCTTCCGTGATAAAATGCGCATTGGTTGAAGTCGAAGTATAGATCCTGTATTTTTTTGCTTCCCGGATCAAGTCCAGAAAACCCGGATGCAAAAAAGGTTCTCCCTGAAAATAATAGTTGATATAAAACACCGATCGCTTTGTCTGCTCCAGCATCTTCGCGTGCAGATCCAACTGTAATTTACCTGTAGGCCGGGTAAATTGTTTCAGGCCGCTGGGACATTCAGGACATCCCAGATTACACGCTGTTGTCGGTTCTATGGAAAGTGCGTACGGCGATCCCCATACCACCCCTTTTTTAGTCAATCGGGATAGATAATAGCTCGATTTCAGCAGAAACAAATTCCCTACTTTTCTAAAACCAAGTTGTCGTAGAATATTAAAATTATCTGCGGTTCGAGACATCATTCAAAGTTATCAGAAAAATCACAGCGAAAAAAGTATGATTTACAGTAACTTTCCGAAACTAAAATAGTCTAACCATAGAACAACTCTTTGTGAAAATGACCCGGATATTAGCTACGACACTATTTATCATTCTAAGTTCAATACTCTTCGGACAACAAAAGTATTTTGTCCGGGATGCGATATCTGCTGAAGGAATTCCATTCGTAAAAGTAACTTCTCCTTCTCTTTCACCTCAACTTACCGATATCGACGGTGCATTTGTAGTTGCAGACAGTACCCATGAGGCAAAGATCACATTGAAATCCTATGGTTACAGGGACACAACGTTCTTACTATCTGAAGTAGTTGATTTTACGGTTCAATTGAGCCCGATCATGCAGGACGTGCAGGAAGTTGTTGTACACGCCGGAGAAAATCCTGCTCACAGAATCATCCAGGCGGCCATTGATAATCGTAAACAAAATGACCCTTTGCGCAACAACTCATTCGAATATGAGAGCTACTCCAAATTTATATTCGATGTTGACAGAGAAGTGTTAGATACCATGACGTTTGACAAAGAGGATTCCAGCATGCTCAGAATGATGGCATTTTTTGATCAGCAGCATTTATTCTTGCTTGAAAGCGCCTCCAAACGGACTTTTATTCCGCCTGCAAAAGATAAAGAGGAGATCATCGCTTACAAAGTATCCGGTTTTAAAAATCCGATCTTTTCGACTTTTGCAAACGAAATGCAGTCCTTTAGTTTCTATGATGAAGCTATCCAGATTTTAGGAAAAGAATATGTCAATCCAATTGCTCCCGGAGGTACAAAGCGCTACCTTTTTATCCTGGAAGATACGCTCGTTGTTAACAGTGATACGACATTTACCATTTTTTATCGACCGCGAAAAGGGAGCAATTATGATGGTTTAACAGGTCGTATCTACATTAATACGGATGGCTTTGCCGTCGAAAAAGTATCGGCATCGCCTTATGATCAGACAGGATTTCAGGTACAAATTGTTCAGGAATATATCCGAATCAATGCACACAAGTGGTTCCCGCATAAATTAAGTACCAATGTCGCTTTTCCGGAAACGGTATCGGTCAATGGTGTCAGCATGGTCGGTAAAGGAAATACCTATGTTCGAAATGTCATACTTGACCCGGAAAACGTCAAAAAAACCAAATTCAACAATATAAGTGTCACCACTACCGAAGACGCAGGAGAAACCGATCAGGCCACATGGGAAAGACTAAGAGAATATGAGATTACGAATAGGGAAACGAAAACCTATGAGGTTATAGACAGCATCTCCAAAGCGGAAAAACTGGAACAAAAATTTGATCTGCTGACCTCTGCTCTTAATGGAAAAATACCTCTTGGAAAGAAAATCAACCTAGACATCTTACAATTGATTAATTACGACCAATACGAAGGGTTGCGCTTAGGAGCGGGATTGGAAACTTCAAAGCGATTGATGAAACATGTAACGCTGGGAGGATATGCTGCCTATGGTTTCAAAGACAAGGGATTTAAATATGGAGGTTTCAGTACATTCCATCTGAACAGAAAGCACGGAATAGACTTAAAATTCCGATTCAGTGACGACGTAGTGGAAAGAGGAGGATTTGATTTCTCAGACGACGGGTTTAACCTGAACTCACCTTCACTTATGAGACATTTCTTTATCCAGATGATGGATAAACAGCGAATTGCTGAAACAAGTTTTTCGTGGAATGTTCTTGCAAACCTGAGATTGAAACTGACCGGAAATTACCAACGTGTTGTACAAACCAGGAATTACCTCTACCAAACGAACACCGGAATTATTGATCATTTCGATCAGGCAGAAGTCGGAGCTGAACTTGTCTGGAATATTCGCGAAAAAGTAATGATGTTAGGATCCACGCGAGTCTCAAAAGGAACGAAATGGCCTAAAATTCAATTGAAAGTTGTAAATGGCATCTCAGGAATAGCAGATTCCAAATTCAATTACACCCGGGCCAGTATAGCTGTCCGTCAGGACGTCCGCATTCGTGCATTCGGAACTTTCGTATGGAGCATCCGTGGAGATCAATTATCCGGAAACACCCCGCTTTTGTATGCCTACAGAGGCAATGGAACTGGAAAAAACTGGAATCTTTCTGTTCCGGAAACATTTGAGACGATGGAACCTTCACGCTTCTTCCATACCCGGCAGGCAGCATTGTACACCCGACTGAACATTCAACCTTTTAAAACAAAAGCGAAATGGAATGAACCTGCAATTAGTCTTCACCACGCGATTGGTTACGGTGAATTCAGCGGAAAAGAAAATCATTCCTTTGCTTTTCAAAGTGCAGACAAAGGTTATTTTGAAGGAGGTGTGATAATGAATGGTCTGATAGTTTCAGGTTTCACACAAGTCGGGCTGGGGATATTCTATCGCTATGGAACGTATGCAGACAGTGACTGGAAAAGAAACCTCTTTCCAAAAATCAGCATTGGGTTCAATATGTAATCAGATTTCGATCACAACAATACAAACGTCATCCGTCTGCTCACTGCTCCCCTTCCACGCGTTGAATTCATGACTCAGGGCTGCTTTCGTAATTCTGCTTTGCGTATGTTCCCTATTTTCAAGTAGGAATCGTTTCAATTTTCCGTACTTGTATTTTTTGTTCTGATCACCACCGAATTGATCTGCAAAACCATCGGTGTAAAGTACCAACTGATCTTCATCCCTTAATTCCATCGTATGAGTTGCAAAAGGAGGAGGCACCTTAAAATAGTTCCCTATAGGCATTCTGTCTCCGGCAATTTCGAGTAAATCAAACTGCTTGGTCTGCAGACCATCCATTTCTATCAAATGTGGTTCTTTCCTTCTGATGATCCACAGGTCATTATTCGCACCTGAATATTGCAGCATCTTCGTTTTCGGATCATAAATACAGAATGAAAGATCCAAACCATCATTTGATGCATGGTCTCCCTTCGCTAAACCTTCAACTATTCGTTCTCTCAATAAATTCAGAATTTCTCCGGAAGACAATTCCGCTGCCGTACGAATGACTTCATTTAATGAACTGATTGCTAACATACTCACCAAAGATCCGGGCACCCCATGTCCCGTGCAATCTGCAACAGCGAAGAAATACTTTCCGGATTCAGGATCAATGTGCACCCAATAAAAATCTCCACTCACTACATCTTTTGGTTGATAGAGAAGCGTAAGTTTTTCAGCAAAAACACCCCACGATTTAGGCGCCGGCAAGAGCGATTGCTGGATTCGTTCCGCATATCGGATACTCTCCGATATTTCGTTGTGCTGACTTTCGATCTCGTTCTTTTGCGTTTCAACCAATAAGTTCTTCGCCCTGATCTTACCATTTTGCTTTCTCAGCAGGATGGCCAACACAATGAACAGAATCAGTGCGAACCCTGAAAGCCAAAGCAGGATTTCCCTGGATCTGATTTTTTCATCCGCCACTTTCTGATCACGTTCCTTCTCCAGTTTGAACTTCAGCTCTCTTTTTTCCGTCTCATACTTTGCTTCAGAGTCTGATACAACGCCATTGATTGCCGCCAGATTCAGGCTGTCTTTGTAATTGTACGCCATCAACAGGTTTTCCATTCCTCTTCTGTAATCTCCCTGATTCGCGTACAATTCTGCCTTTTGTGCATACGACTCCATGATAACCTCAAAATTTCCGCATAGCATCGCATACCTCATCGCGCTGTCCGCATACTGCTCCGCCAGGTTGTGTTTATCGATCCGCTCATAATTCATGGACATTGCGTGGTAATTCTGAGCTATCGACAAATAGGAACCTTTATTCTTGGAGACTTCAATGGAACGATTGAAATACTCAAACCCCTTATCTACATCTCCCTGATTGAAAAAGATATTAGACATATTGTAGAGCAATTCCGACTCTCTTTTGGCATGTCCTTTTTTCTCAGCAAGATCCAATCCCTTTTGAAAGTACGCTAAGGCCTGTTGTGTGCTATCTACTTTATTGAGAAGTCCTAGTATGTTATATGCTGTCATTAAAGCGCCTGTATCTTTATATTGCAAGCCTGAAGTAATAGCCTTATTACAGTATTCCTTTGCCTTAACTACATTATCTGTTTTATCAAATACGTATCCTACATTACAATAAATAGCTGGCAGCAAATCCTTTTTATTTTGATCAGCCACTTTTTCAGCAGCCAAAAGGTATTTTATTGCCTCTTTGTAATCCTCTTTATAGGAATTAATATTCCCTAACATTTCAAGTGACTTCACCTGCCATTTCGGATTTTTTATCCGATTGGCCAGACGTTCACTTTGTCTGGCATAATACAGCGCGGAATCAAATTGATTGGAATATACTTTTGCCGTTGCGATTACTAACAACGATGAGCATTCTCCATCCTCAAATTCAATGGTTCTCGCTATGTTCAATGCCTTTCGGCTGAAAACCTGGGATCGTTCCGGATTCAGAAAAGAGGAATCACCTGCCATTCTGTTCAACGAAGTAACAAGAGACGAATCGCGTAAGGTAAAATTATTGCGATAAGCCCCCATTTTTTTCAATATAGGATCTTGCTGTGCAAAGGAAACAGTGGTTACAGCCAACAGAAATCCAAAGAATAACTGCTTCATAATTAGATCATTTACTGCTAAGATAACAATTCTGATCAGCGCAGAACATTAATATGTCCGGTGATTAATCGCGCATTATCAACCGGTTCACAGGTTTCCAATTCGATTTTGTAGGTATAGATTCCATCCTGGGCGATCATACCATTCGGTAACGTACCATTCCAATGATCGTCTATGTCAGACGTTTCAAATACCAGTTCTCCCCATCGATCATAAATTTTCAGATCATATCGGTCATAACCCAAAAATGCTACGGGATAAAATTCATTATTGAATTCATTGCCATCAGGAGTGATTGCATTCGGTGCGTAGAAAGGATACGGTTCAATATACAATTTTTGTCTTTCCGAAGTGTCTTTACATCCCCATTCATTGGTAACAATCTGATATGGGTAATGCGTTCCGTCGGTTAAATAGGTATAAACCGGATCGGATTCTGTGGTAAAATTAGTACTGTCATCCAGCCAGTAGAAGTATTTGTCACCTCCTATTGATGTATTGGTAAATGCAATATCCGAATGACAAATATCCGTGTAATTGGTAGACAATTTAAATCCTGCCACCGGATTCGGATGAACATCAATAATATCTGCCTGAAGGAGATTCAATGTTGAAATACATCCTGCAAGTGTGGAGATCGTAAGTGTTACCGGATAATTCCCTACCTGCGTGTAGAGGTGAGTCGGATTTTCCTGGTTGGATGTTGATCCGTCTCCAAAATCCCAACTGTAAATTATACCTGTCTCTGCGGTACTTTGATTGACGAATTGCGCATTGAATGGCACACATTGCAAACCTGGCTCCAGGTAGAAACCGATTGTTGGTTCTCTGTACAAATAAATCATGTGAGTTACGGATTCCGTACAAATCCCATCTGAACCGGTAAGGCTTATGGCTACATCTCCCGTTGTACCAAAAGAAACACCATTCACATCTATCAGGTTACTTGTTGCCGGTGTTCCCTGAGTGGTAAAATCCCATGTATATACCGTTCCGGGCGGACCGCTTACGGTTCCGTCAAAATCAAAACTGTTATTTGTGATACACATCGAATCCTGTGAAGTGAAATCCACAATAATTGGTTCTCTTAATTCGATATCAGCGTAGGCTGTATCCTTACATGTACTTGTTGATCCGGCAACTAACATCACAGTATAATTTCCCGGACCGGGGTAATTGTAGCTTCCCAACTCATTTGTAGAAACATCTGAAATTGTATTCGGATCGCCAAAATCCCATTGATAATTAATTGAGTTCTGCGAGCTATTCCCGAACTGAATATCATAACCCAAACATTCGATATTAGGTGGAACATCTATTACAGCAATTGGCTCAGGGAAAATGTATACGGAATCTTTGTAATCATCCACACAGACTCCTTGTTCTCCTGTGACAATAACTGTATGAAACCCGGAAGTATTGAACGAAATACCCTGCACCACTTCACCTGTAGCACTTTGTGTTGATGCTGTATTATCAAACTGCCATGTATAATTGATATTCAATGTCGTATTTGCATGAGCCTGAAATTCAAATTCATTTCCAAAAATGCAAAGTGAGTCATTACTCGTGAAATTTACTTCCAATTCATTGTTCACGTTCACTTCCATGTACGTAGTATCCGTACATGGCCATCCCGGATTCACCACCAACATCGCTTCATAAATTCCCGGAGCCGGATAGGTATAACTCGGTTCAAACAGGGTGCTTACATCCGTTGTTATTCCCGCTACTCCGAAATCCCAGGCATAATTTGTTCCACCGTAGGAGTTATTGACAAAGTTGATTGTCAGGCCCTGACAGTACGAAACAAAATCGGGCAATTGTTCCTGAGTTGGTAAAATTGCTTCAAGCTGAAGATTACAATTGAATACCCGGAACAGAAAATCTCTGGTCGTCGAGCCCAAAAACACTCCGTTTCGGTATTCATCCACCTTAATCCCAACCACAAATAGTCCTAACAAATTAGGAGATGCGGTTAAAAGTCCGGTGTTTGCGTCAATGTTAATCGTAGCTCCAGGACCCAAAGGATTAGCTGTTGAAAAACCTCCTGCCCAGTTAACAGGAGCATAAGGTGGCGCAGGGGTTGGATTCGGTAACGGGTTAAAGGAGCTGCCACCTGCATTTGGTTGAACAAGAGAATATACCAGTTGGTCTCCATCCGGATCGTTTGCACTGTGATCGAAATTCAGATCATCATTATTACAAAGCAACAAAGGCGGATATCCATTAAATCTGGGACTACTGTTCTCCCACATCCCCGTTTCAATACCCGGAATATGCGATGTTAATGTAAAACCTGTGTTATCCGGGGAAATAAGGTTGGTAATATTCGGTCCTCTGCAACATCTCTGATATCCTAAATAATATCCTCCCGTTGTCGGAGGCAAGTTAATGATTGTTGTATAGACGGCCAGTTCCGTACAAATATTGTTCGGAGGAGTTACACATGGATTATTAAATACGACCGGTAAATGTGTACTTCCCGGAAAATTGATCGGTATATTCTGAACTAAGGTTCCATTCTGAACATATACTGCCAGATAAAGCGGATCATCATAGGCCGCTCCGGTAGAAAGACAATCGCGATATACGTTGATGTAAAACTGATAATTATTGTTTCCGAGATAATTGTAATACATATCACCACCCACAATATGGGATGCCCGCGAGAAGGTCGCTGAGAATGCCAGTAATATGATCAAAAAGTTTTTCAACATCTCCTAGACGTAAATTTATCGCAATTGTTGTTCCAAACCTTCGCACTTGCGCGTTAAAATGCTGTTAAAGTTTAAATTTCCGCCAATTATCCAACTGAAACTCATATTTGAACCCCAATTTTTCAATCACTTTATCAGCTCTGATCTTTCTTTCTACGTCAGTGTGACCAATATAGTTCGGAGATAGAAAATTTAATGCTTGCGCCGCCTCGTCATAGTATGCTTTCTTCTGATAGTGTGTGGGAGTGACCAGATTGTACGTTCCAGGAGTAAATTTCTCCATCTGTATTTCGATGAATCTTGCAATGTCGCTTTCATGTATCAGGCTAAGGGGCGCTGCTCCGCTTGACTCAATGGTCTTTCCGGACAAAGATCTCACCGGATGACGGTCTTCACCGATCAATCCCCCCAAACGCAGGATTACCAATCTTTCCCCGGCAATATTTCTGAGGGCCGATTCCGCCATATAAAGACTGTTCAATTGTTCCTCTTCCGTGAATTCATACTCCTCGTCAAATTCACCTGTTCGATTCGGATACACACCAATGGAACTAACAAAGAACACCTTTGCTTTCTCATCGAACTGGGATAGAAAATTGGTTAGACTAATGCTGTAGTCCGTAAGGTTCTGCCTATTTATCGGGGGGAGAGCGAGCAAGACAAAGTCTGCTTTATCAGTAATTTCAGTTGAAATTTGCGTAAATTCAGTTAAAAAATTGTAACAATACCCCTTAATTCCGATCTCTTCCAATTCTGATCGAACCGCATTTCTCCTGTAAGTACCTACTACTTCATGGCCCGATTCAATCAGCCTTCGTCCTAATTTCTGTCCCAACCAGCCACAACCTCCAACAACAATTTTCATGGTGTTAATTTATTCCTTAAAATTACGAATCATTACCTTTGTGCATGGAATTTTCAAAATGGTTTGTTCGATTAAACTGGATTGCACTGGTTTTAATTTTTCTGGTGGTAATCGCAGGGAGTCTGGTTCGAATAACCGGAAGCGGAATGGGGTGTCCGGATTGGCCGAAATGTTTCGGGGAGTGGGTACCGCCCACAACAGATGCCAATCTTCCAGATAACTACAAAGAAATTTATTCTGAGAAACGGGCAAAAAAGCTGGAAAAATTTACGCGTTTTCTGAGCGCTATCGGCATGAAAGAGACAGCAGAAGCCCTAAAGAATGATCCCACTATTCTAATCGAGCAAGATTTCAATGCAGGTAAAACATGGACGGAGTATGGCAATCGTTTGGTTGGCTTTTTATCCGGAAATGCCTTGCTCATAGCTTTTGTATGGATTATTGCCCGATATAGAGAACACAGAAAGCTATTGATTGTCGCCACTATCAACCTGATCATTTTAATCGTTCAGGCCTGGTTCGGATCCATTGTTGTTGCCTCCAATCTTGTTCCATGGACAATAACGGCACACCTATTTCTAGCCCTGGTCATCATCGGATTACAACTCTATGTTTTGCGAATGATCAGTCCTTCACAAAAGACGAATCTGATCCTTCCAAAGACTTCGATTTATTTAATTTGGATTGTTTTTTTGATTACCTTTTATCAAATGTTTCTGGGGACACAAGTACGAGAGGAAATTGATGAACTGATCAAATATGGTTACACTCAAAGTGAATGGATCACGCAAATCGGCCTTCCATTCTATATCCATAGAAGTTTTTCCTGGTTGGTCTTGATTCTCATGATCTATCTCTTCTACAAAAATGAGAAGCAGGATAAATTCAAACCTATCCGCTGGCTATTTGGGTTGTTGATTCTGGAATTAATCTCAGGTGTATCTCTGGCTCATCTGAATATGCCGGGTATGGTGCGAACAGTGCATCTGCTTTTTGCCAGTGCCATATTTGGAATCCTGGTGATGCTGCTTTTCAGAGCCAGAAACGCTAAAATCCAAATCGGATAGTGCATATTGCCGGTCTCATCATATCGATTTTAATAGGAATAGTTTTAGGATTAGTAGGTGGTGGCGGATCAATATTAACAGTTCCTTTGGTCAATTATTTTTTTGACACGTCAATGTTACTCGCTACAACCTATTCCCTGATTGTAGTAACGGCATCGTCTCTTTTTGGGTTTACCCAACGAATAGCGAGCAAAGAGATCAACTTTAAGATTGGATTCTACTTCGCTGTCCCAAGTATGCTTGTTGCTTTTTCCATCAGGTATTGGGTTATGCCACTGTTCCCGATACAATTCAGCATATTTAAATTCGAACTGAGTCGTGATATTGTAATTACATCACTCCTGATTATCGTGATGTTATACACTGCCATCAACATGCTTCGTAAAAAGCACGTAGAGCAGGAGCAGGAGGCACACACCAACCGAAACTTTTTAAGTATTCTGATTTTCGGAATCTTCACGGGATTGCTCAGTGGATTTATCGGTGCAGGCGGTGGATTTATTATTGTACCGATTCTAATGGGACTAGGGCTAAACATGCGTACTGCCGTTGGAACATCCATGTTTATTATTACGATACAGTCGTTTGTTGCTTTGATCGGGGATTTTTTCAATCCGGAGATTATGGAAATCGGTATCGACTGGAAACTGGTCGGTTTGATCACGGCACTCACGATAGCCGGGGTATTCATCGGAACAAAACTTCAGAAAAAGGTACCGACAATCTGGCTGAGCCGGATCTTTTCATTTATCCTGATGGTTGTTGCCATTGGTTTGTTATTCAAATTACTGAATAATTAAATCCCAATTTTACATTATTTTCATTCAAATGTTATATTTGCAGTCCCGTTTGAAATCGATCTTACGGAAAATGATATAAGAAAGTAGAAGTGTTCCTGCAGATTAAGATTTGCAGTTATTTCTTCGAAAGCTTCGCTGGTCACGCGGATGACGCCAAACAACCTTTGGCTATCCTCGATCTTCGAAAGCTTCGCTTTCTCTGGTCCTATA
>QKAV01000185.1 GCA_003247185.1 Crocinitomicaceae bacterium | reverse complement strand
CAGGTAACCCTCGCGGGTGAAGTGAATACGATCGCTTTGTGCCAGCCCGTTCTTCTGCCACAAGACAATGGAATTCAAGCCTCCCATCACTTCGAACATATCCCAAACCCCTGCATTGTATTTCTGCGCCATCCGGAACATGCTCTCACGTACTTTCTCACCGTTTTTATTCACGTATCTTCGGTACAAATAGCTGTCATTATTTGTAGTAAAAATGATTGCTGCGTTCGGTGCTGCCTGTCTGATTTCGGCGATGAGCTGATCGTAATTGTCTTCAAACCTTTCCTGCGAGAAGCGCCGTGTATACGCATCATTGATACCGATTCCCAAAATCACCATATCGGGTTTTAAATCGGCCAGTTGTTCAGTAAAAAGCTGACACCGAAGGTAAGCCGGCACATGCGCTCCGTTCACGCCAATAGCATGATACATAATTCCATTAGGAGCGGTCTCAGTGGTAATTCCGTAAAGCGTGAAGCTTCCCTCTTTCCCCGTCTGCTTCACCAGGTTAATCTGCAAACTATCCACTCGTCGGGTCAGGCTAAAATCAATGTAATCATCTGTTTTTTCAACTGATTTCAAAAGACTAGTGTCGATTTCAACTTCATAATTTTTTTGTCGGTTCTCGTAATAAATTCTGAATTGGTTAAACGAATAATCCAACGTATTTTCTTTTTCCAGAAGAATCGTTAACTCAGCACGTGGCGAAGAAGTTGTAACTGAAATTCCTCCCACTCCCAGTGTTCCGCTTTTACGGCTTTCTACATTCCGAAAACTTCTCCAGCTACCGTTGTAACGAATGTAATAACCAAATGGTGAGTTGGTTCTTGAAATCCGGTACGGAAACATAAAACCCCAGCCGGCATTCATTCCGCCGTTCAGTTGCTGAAAACGGGTACGCATTTGTCCTGTAAATGAACCGGCGTGAATATGCGAGCCACCAATATGTACGACGTTGATTCTTCCTTCACCAGTGGTCATTAGTTTTTCCAGCTTATCATCCAGCCTGTCGAATGCTTCCCTGTTCCCCGGGTAGTGCATCGTATTTAAATCGTAACGAATAAAATTGTATGGATTCAGATGATACAAATACGCCTCTTCCTGTGCTGAAACACTCAAGCAAATGATTAAAAGAAAAACCACAAAAATGATTCGATTCCTGATCCTTGATCCTACTGAGAACTGCGACTGAAAACTTATGATATTTGAGTCTAAACCCTGAATACTACTTCCCCAACTCTGAACACCGAACACCGAACACTGAACTCTCTTTCTCATCTCTCCCCCTCCAAATAATTATTGTACTCGTAAATCAGCGCGTTGTAGAACATATTCGCGATTAACCGTGCACCTTTTGACGTAAAATGCACATAATCAGGGCTGGCAAGTTCGGGATCGGCATTTACCCACGACGGCATACTGTTGTGGCCCCCCATCGCTTTGTACATATCCCAATAAGCGCAACCATTGTCAATAGCTACTTTCTGGAGCGTACGTACGACATCCGGAAGATGATCGTAGGTAACATATTTGTCCTTTACCTTGGTAGACATATCACTGGGTCCAATTACAATTACGGCAGCATCCGGGCACAATTGCCGTATCCGTTTTATCTGGCTGGCAAACACGCGACCATAACGTCTGATCGCCGCATTATCCTGAATATAAGGCATCACGTTCCCACCAAACTGAAGGATGAAAAGTTCAGGATTCAGATCCTTATACATTTCCAGGCTATGTGCAAAATTTGCTTTGGTAAAAATAGTACCGGAGCTTCCTCGCAAAGCAATGTTATCCATGATGATACCTTTTTGTGAAGCCAGTTCAATTCCGTAGATGTCAGGACTGTCGTATCCCGAGAACGCGAGAGTAACACTATTGGTTGAGTCAGGTAGCGTGCACTCCATCGTTCCGTAATCCAGATTTGCTTTTAAAGTATCAGTCGAAACGGTGTCGCCGCGGGCAAGAATATTAAGTAGAACAGGTGATCTAGAATTCCCGTAAAATAAACGAAGCTGTTCATATTCGCGTGTTCGACGGAAGGAAATATCCGTTTGTGAAATGGTTAATTCGGCCTGATACAAAATTGAATCGCGGAAAGGAAGTGAATCAGGCACCGGAGGAGCAAAACGAGAAAAGGCTCCCATTACGCCGTAACGGTCGTGAGTTATGGTTGAGTCCACTTTCCCGTAAATGGGGAAACGCTTCCAGTTATCACTGCTTTGCTGACGGGCACTAAATACATAATCGTAGGGTTGCACGGCCGGTCGTAGTCCAACTCCGGTACCACCAAAGCGAACCTGTAATTTGTTTCGTACAAAGGCCGTTATCCGGTCACCCTCAATCTGGCTGTCGCCATAATGCATAATTCGGGTGAGTGAATCGTGTTGCAGATGATAAAAGAAATGCTCCAGGTTTTCACGCCCGGCTGCATTCATCTCAAGTTTACTGATTGACTGAACCAGCGAATCATAATCGGCACGGTGGATCACCTCCATTACTGTATCCCCTTCGTTAGCATCCAGTTCAAAATCCACCAGAGAGTCAATTTCAAATTGCTGGTTGATGATACCACTGACATCCGCATATTCCACCTCGTTTTTTACCAGCAGGCCTTTCACGGTGGGCATGTGGAAAGTGAATGAACCCACTGTCACCCCATCTTCAGGAGTGATCCACATGACGCCCACCAGCAAAACGAAGACGCCTAAGGTAAAAAGTAAGGTCTTTCGTGGCTTCATTGGCTTACATAAATCGTTAGTTTTTGTCCGATCTGTATTTTTCGCGCATCCGAAATACCGTTCCAGTAAAGGATGGCCTCGGGTGTTACTCCCTTGTATTTTTGTGCGATAACGTATGGTGATTCACCACTTTTTACAATGTGCTCAATTTTTTGTGCATTTTCAGGGATTGGAAACAAAATTGCAGCTGCCGGATTCTTTTGACCGCTTTTAATAAGCGGTTCGGGATGAAGATTCCGGTAATAATCAGCATCCTCATCATCTACAAAAATATCCAGTTTTTGCCCGGCCTGAATTCTACGCTCATTGGATATATTATTCCAGTATTTCAAGTCTTCCACCTGCACATTGTATTCCTCGGCAATAAAACCCAGCACATCACCTGATTTCAAGGTATATTTTATTTTGGTCTTTCCTTCAATTTCCAGATCTTTTACTTTCTCTCCCACATATTGCCGCGTTGGTGCCGGCGGGTATTCTATTTTCTGAGCCATTACATCAAACAGAGTGGAATCGTACTGCAGATACACCGAATCCTGCAATAATACAAATTCTTCTTTTTTACCCTTCGGAAGATATAAATAATTGACATTCCCGGTTCCCGGAATGATAGAGTATGGATATTGCGGATTTAGTTTCTGAAGCGCAGTAATGGAAATATCCAACACCGAAGAAGCCTGTTGAAAATGCATCTCCCGAGCGACAGAAACAGTATCAATTGCAACAGAAGTCAAGATTTCACCGGGGTTATTATCTGAAAGAAACACCAACATTGCTTGCCATAAAGCGATCGTTTCAGAAACAGATTCAGGAAGTAAAGAAATAATATCATCGATACCCGCATCTTCCGGGAGTTCAGTCAAAGCATTTCTAATAATTGTCGGTCCGATCAGAAAGGAGAGAATCGCTTTTTCATCAGAGCCAAACAATTTTTTCATCTTTGCGATCTCAGCAATTGCCGCAGAAGAGGAATGTCCCACATCAAATCGTTCATCCACCATTCGATTCACTTCCAATCCGTTCAACACAGCCTGAAAATGATTCAGCTGCCACAATCCGGCGCGTTTTCCATTTCCCACTAATATTGCATTCATCCCGGATAAAGCAGGAACCAGGAAACTGATACCTTCCGGAAGACTAACTGTTTTCAACTGATCTCTAAGATCTTTCTCTATTCGGTAATAATGTACTATCAAATTTTGCTTCTCAACAAGCGGAAGGTCATTAATAAACTGATAAAAAGTATCAGCATTCGAAATTGGATTTCCAAATAAAACAGAATTGAACGACTTGTACCTTTTAGTAAAATCAGTAGATAAAATTTGTGCTGATTTACCAACAAAGACCTTTGTACTGATTTGCTGATCCCCG
>QKAV01000253.1 GCA_003247185.1 Crocinitomicaceae bacterium | reverse complement strand
CTGATAATTTGACACAGCCCAAAAATTTTTCGCCTGTAAATCAATTCTAATGAATGATCTATAGGTCTGTGAACATTTTAGCCTTTTGAAATAACGACTTTTCCAACTGATTTTTAGCTTTCCAAGATGTCAAAGAACTTGTTTTCAGATACTTCGTTAAGTCATCTGATAATTTGATACACGACCCTACCATTTAATCAATTATTTTTACAATCATGAATAACAAAAATGATAACTTTCTATTAGATTCAGAATTTAACCATAAAGGTTATAAAAACTATTATGTTACAGCATATCGAATACTGACAATATTTTGGTTTCTCTATCTATTATGGATATTTTATAATTATTTTTTGATAAAGGCACATTTAGACTCACCCTTACTACCTCAATTCTCAGTCAGTTATATGTTTTCTCACCATGCCT
Organism: Crocinitomicaceae bacterium; assembly: GCA_003247185.1. GTDB lineage: Bacteria > Bacteroidota > Bacteroidia > Flavobacteriales_D > Crocinitomicaceae > UBA4466. The sequence goes on along the minus strand of QKAV01000253.1, from coordinate 3,690 downwards.
TCAAGGGGGGAATTATTACCATTGCTATTCTAATTTCTCAAATTTTTCATTGGTTTAAATTAAACATTATTTCAATAATTATTTTGATACTTTTGTTTATGGTTTTATCTCTTTAAGTGTTTTTCAAAGAACAAATTCGTCATTTAACGGTTTGTAGATTACTTCAAATTTTCCATTCAGATACATCGAAACTTCCATTGCCAATAAATTTCCAATTTCGTTGTGTTCGAATAATTCCGTAGGACTTTGGAAACCAGAATCGGGGGGATAACCTTCATTAAAGGAGTTTTGAAATATCTTATCCCAATCTTTTATTTTTTGAATCAACTCATTAGTCAAATTTAATTCTTCATCTCTCAAGTCAATATTTTCGAACCAATGTTCCGAATTTTCTAACCATAGTGGGATAGCACCATATTCCGATTTTATTCTAAGTGTTCTCATAATTAATTCGCAGGCATCGATTTAGGATTTGCACCTACTATATAGCCATTTTCAGAAACAGAAACAGCAACCCTTTTTGTAGTCCCTTTATACGTTGTTTCATAAATTGTTCTTGAACCTTGTTGCCCAACAACTTTTCCGTGTTTAGCAGCCTGAAATACATAATCTGCAATATCTTCTTCTGCGATACCATTCTTCACAAAATCATCAAGATGTTCTTTAAGGATATGTTGTAATCCTGCTTTGTCACTTCCTTTTTCAAGAAATATTATTTTGTCATTTATATCTCTTCCAATTTTTACAAGGTCATCAAATGAGTGCTTGATTCCCTGACTTGTCAAAAGTTCTGAAAAATATTTCTTAATCTGTAGATCTACATTTTTTACAATTGAACTTTTAATAAACTGAGAATATGCTCCAGTTCCAAATAGAGCTAATGCATAATCTAAAGGATTCGAGCCTGAATGGTGCACAATTGCTCCAACACTAATTTCAACAGAAAAATTAATATCGACTTCACCCTTTTTGAAAGAAACATCATATTCATTCGCTAAGTAAGTATCAGTTGATGTCCAATACCATGGGCCTGTCGTTACTGTATATTCCTTTTTTCCTGTCCAAGTTAACGTTACCTCTGTATTTTTATCAATAATTCCATTCCAAGTCAGAACTTTCAAAAATGGTGCATAAACTGCATTTTCACCTTCAATCTTTTCCACTTCCTTGTAATCACCATTAATCGTATGGATTCCTGTATTTCCACTTGTTGTCCCTGCTGCGGAGTTGTCAATTATTACTTTTTTCTCTAACCCTTCTAACTCAACTGCATTAATTACAACATTCTCACTAAACGCATAAGGAGAGTTATGTGGATACTTCGGAGCAAGCGGGTCTAAAGCAAAGAACCTTCCGATTCTAGGGTCGTGCATACGGTACTTGTAGTTAATGGAGTTCCCATGCCCTTTACCTACTTCATCATCTAACTCCTGCCCCTGGAATCCGTAGCGGTAATTATCACCCGCACTTCCATGCCTGTTGTAACAAATCGTTCTCTGATCCTCAAACTGATCCGAGAAGATGATCTGATTTTGCGTAATCGTACTGCTACAACTAGGTATCGCATCTGAATAATACAACCTGATGTCATCCACTTTAAAGATCCGGTTGGTTGTAAAGTAGTTGGTTGTATAGTCCTGCTCAAAAATTTCTATCCGCGTAGATGTCGATGCCGCTGTAAAGTGCAACTGATAATATCCATTCTGATAGTGTACAAGCGTACTGTTGTAATATGTACTATTTACTGCATCAATAATGTAAACCGAAAGTCGGTCATCAATTCCCATATCTGACACGGAGAATTCCAGTGTATATTCCCGACCAACTTCAGTGGTAATTGTTTGCAGCATACCATCGTACCTGCTGTCTGCTTCAATTTTCAGCTTCCCGGCATCCAGAGCAAATGATACAGGAGTGTTCTTCTGTGTCCAGGAACCCGTAGAGGAAGCAAAATTGTCGTTAATCAGGTACGTTCTCGGGCAGGTAGATGTTTCCGTACTACCTGTAACCGTAACATTATCGATATGGAACTCAAGGTTTACTGTTTCATTTCCAAAACAGAATTGTAACGTAGAAAGTTCAGTGGTAGCAACAAAACTGAAACTATTAGTACCCGAAGTACTGATATTGGTAACCGTTACGCCATTTATACGCGCATTTATCCCGTACAACAATGTACCCAAATCAATATTCAAATCTACAGTATACGTTTCTCCAGGTACGGTAGGGAAGGTACGTTCCACACAGCGGTATCTGTCCGGTGATGTTACAATTAATTCACCTCCTGTTTGGTTAATGGTTACTGTTCCGGTTGTTCCATTACTAATCCAGCCCTGTGTTTGCAGGTTTACATTTTCACAATCCCCCGACATCAACATTCCGTAAGGATAGTAATCCGAGTAAGACACCACATCTGCCGTGTAGTTCCAACTGCTGTTCTCATACCATTCCACCTTGCGGTCGGTAATCACTTCCAGTACGTTGCCCAAATGATTGGACAGTTCATACACGCGATGGCCGACTACACGTACAGTCTGGTCGTAGGTTGGTGTTGCCCCGATCGACCACACAAAATTTTCTCGCAGCTCTGCACTTACATTGCCGGAACTTTGAGTAATCGCTGCCTGTACAAGCGGCAGGTTGCGGTTGTCCGTTCCTATACGGCTTGATCCGTAGATCATCTGCTCTGTCAGTATCAGCTGATCATCATAAGTACCGGTACCCGTATGCGTGATCTCACGATCATAGGTTGCCATTACATTGCCTTGTGCATCGTAGCTGTAGTACGTGTATTTTATCGATGTATGGTTCACATCCAGGTATTCGATTTTCATCACACGCATGTCCATCGGGTCATATACGAACTTCAGGTCATTTTTTCCTGCATCACTGATGAATCGAATCTCTTTTACCTTTCCTGTTACCGTCCAGATGATTTCTTGTATAGCAGATTCATCATCACTCACCAACTGTCCGATTTGATTGTAGGTATAGTTGCTTGTAAACTGGTTTGTTAAGTCATCTACATTCGCATAGTCTCCCGCCAAATCACTTACATAAGCCAGCTGGTTCGAGTTCCAGCTACTGTTGTTTTGAAGACTTGCTATATTGTCCTGTACCGCACTTCCGGATGTCAGGTAATAGTTGTAAGTAAAATCATCCATCGTTGTCCCATTACCGGCATTTCGGGAAAGATGATTTAGGTTTCCGTTCTTATCAAAGCTGTAACGCGTTTGAAAGCCTCCTCCAAAGTATAATGTAGGATGAAGCAACTGATTATTCGTTTGAAGGTAATCATCCGAGTACACATCCATTGCCTTGATGCGTTGCAACTGGTCATAATGGTAGTTATTGGCAAGGATATCTATTCCCTGTTCGTTCACATCCCGCATCGCTGTGATCATGTGCGTGATGTTGCCATTGTAAAGACTTCCGTGGAGGTTCCCGTTTTGACTTGTTGCCTCATCATTAAGGTTGAGGGCCTGAAGGGCCGAGGTGTTCACAAAAGCACCGGTCGATCCTATCGAAGCATAGTCGTTACTAAAGTAGCCCAACTGATAGCCATAGACATCCATTCCAAAGAAAGCATTGTCTCCTGTTCCGGCATCATGGCCCAGATCACGATCAGCTCCAAGCGTTGAGGCATTCACCCCTTGCAACCAACCTTGCAGGTTGTACGCATAATCCATT
>QKAV01000249.1 GCA_003247185.1 Crocinitomicaceae bacterium | reverse complement strand
GTATTCTTTTTTGAAATACTGTCGGGTATTCAGGTCAACATAGAAGACGGAATCACAGGTGTTAGTCTCTCCTGAGAAGAATTCTACCCGCATGAGTTGGTTAAGCTCATTCAGATAAATCCATTTACCTTTTTTTAACCCTTTTTTAGTCCGCTGATTTACGTGCTCTCCCCGGTAGAAAATTCCCTTTTTCATGTATTCCAGTGAGGAGCCATCAGAAGTGATGCGTTTTTCTGGCAGAACGGAATCCTGTTTAACAGGAGGAGGTATTTTTTTTGTACGGATTACAGGTGTTGTATCCGTAACGATTACTTCCTTCTTTTCCGGAGGTCGTTCCAGATGGACTTTTCCCCATACACGTAATACAAAATTTAATTGCTGTCCCGTGGAATCACTAAAGGCATAAGGCATGTAGATGGGAGAATTATAAGGAATTGTAAATCCGTAATTTCTCGAAGGCCACCCGGATTTGAATTCGATGTATTCGCCGGGTTGAATGATATCTCCGTATCGTTTGTTGCCAAACCAGGTTATTCGCGAGTCACGGGTTTTGTAGTACTGAACGACCGGTTTACCCGTATTATTAACAACGCGGATGAGAATCCGGGGTAGTTCGGTACATCTGAATGTATCCATATAAAAACCCTGCGAAACAGTATCGAGGTAAAATGTATATACTTCAGTTCCTTCTTTGAAATCCAAAATGGTATCTAACTCATATTTCTCCCTCGACCAATGATCGATTTGGCAGAAGATGAATGATGTGAAAAAGATCGCTGGAAACAGAATTACTTTCATCAATCACAATATAGGTGATTGAAAATTGCAGACCTGTTATAGGTTTGTTAAAGTTTGCCTTCTAACGATGTTGGTCAAAAAGGATTACATTGCTGTCCGGGTCGGTGAACATAAAACTTGCAGGACCCTCAGTTGTTTCGTCGGCTTCAGCATCCAGCTTGATTCCGCCTTTCTTCAAACGTTTCTGAATCACGCGAACATCATCAAAACTATCCAGATTTTTTGCATTCGAATCCCAACCGGGATTAAAGGTCAGGATATTCCCTTCAAACATGCCTTTGAACAATCCTATCAGTGTTGATCCGTTTTTCATAATCAGGTAGTTCATTTCCATTCCTCCGCCAAATTCCTCAAAACCTAGTTTTTCATAGAATTCTTTGGAAGCCTGAAGGTCTTTTACGCTCAAACTGACAGAAAATGCGCCGAGCGTGTTTTCTGCTACCGGATGTTTCTTATCATCATGCACATCCCTGGCTTCACAAGTTGACGGATCTGTGCACTTTGTTTCGTTAGAGCAAAAAGTACTTTTAGCAAGAAAACCCAGAATGAATGCGCATCCTGTAAGAGCAATGACAAGTATGATTTTTTTCATAATCCTGATTTAGATATTAAAATAGGTTTTATACCATTCGATTTCGTGATGATCCATTTTACTATCATCAATTACGTGATTCGGATCAACTTTTGCGTAGAGTAGTTCAAGGGCTCTGTAGTCCCTCTGACTAATGACTTTGAATCCATTCCTCATCAATTGAGCAGCACTAACTCCGGCTCCGATCTGGTAAATTTTATTTTCGGAAAATCGATTTCCATCATAAATTACCTGTGATCCGCATGCTGCACTGATATCCATTAATACTGCTAATTCAATATCGGCTTCCTTTGCAATTTTGAGCATGCGCTCAGATGCTGCGATCATGCCTTCGGTCCAGTCTTTTCCTGATTCAGTAAGGACTTTGGCTTTTCCATCCAATACATCAAAACCTGTTCCTCCGTGGATGTCGCACATTTCTCTTGGAGTTCCGAAGGAATAATCTTCAGGGCAAAAAGCTGTGATTTTGACCGTATCGTATAGGAAGAGTTTAGTCGCACTGGGATACGTTCCGTTTGCGGTTCCATCATAACCACATAAATTGCCTGCAAGACATGAACTCATCATGATCCGAAGCTGGGATTCAGATGTTGGAGTGCGGAGTTCACGAATATATTGCAGGTCTGTCATAGTGTTAATGATAAAGTGGTATTTCTGTTTCAATTCCCAATAAGAAATCCCTATAACGTTGGAGTTCCGAGTTTCTTTCTTCATCAGACTTCCTTACCGGGGAATAGGAAATAAAAGGACTAATCACTCTCATTCCTGCAAAATAGAACATTCCGTGATTGATAGGAAAAAGGATTTCCATAATATCTCCGTTTCTGCCACCGTTGTATGCGATTTCAGGTCCTCCTGTAGTGAGACAGGCAAAAGCGTTTTTGTTTTTGTAAGTTCCGGTATCGTAAACTCCCTTTCCATTTCCGTACACCAGTCCCATTGCAAATACGCGATCAACCCAACCTTTTAATATAGCGGGTAATCCGAACCACCAAAGCGGAAAATTAAAGATCAGGGTATCGCACCATTCCAGATCATCCATGTGCCTTTTCAAATCCTCGGTAAAGAGATTTTGCTCAAAAGCATGTACCTGCTCCAACTGATATTTGAAATAATCAGGATTATTCAGGCTTTTAAAATCGTGCTTTCCTCCAACCGGATCGAAATTGACAGCATAAAGATCAATGATTCTTACCTTGTTTCCATTCGATTCGAAATAAGTCTTCGCTTCGTCTTTTAAGGCAGAACAAAAAGATGCCGGTTCAGGATGTGCATGTACAATGAGTATCTTTTTCATCTGAACAGAATTTGAAAGGGTTATTTTTTGTGCGGTCAATAATTCCGAAAGTAGGAAAAAAAGAAAAGCCTCAGGTAATGAGGCTTTTCTTTTTTATGATGGATAAGTGATTATTCCTTCACAACTCTGATAATTCTATTTTCACCCTGAGGATTTCTGATAACTACCAGATAAGTACCCGAAGGCTCTGAAATAGAAATAGACAGTTCCTTAGCATTGACGTAGTTTGTAGCGTCAATAAGTTGTCCGGTAATGGTTTGTAATTCTACCGTTACTTCTTCCTGCATCTGATCAAAAAGAATGGTAAATTTCCCCTGATTTGGATTCGGATAAAGAACAAGCTGATCGTTCAGTTTACTTTCAGCGATCCCTACACTACTGATCGTAACACAATCAGAAGTATCAATGCATCCGTTCTCAGAAACTTCCACTGCGTACATTCCATTTGCTGCCGGAGTAAAAGATTGTCCTGTTTCACCTGCAATCACTGCCATATTATTGGAGCAATCTAGCCATTGATATGTTGCGTTACCTGCGTTACTACTGATGGTGATGTCCGAAACAGAGGTCGTTACATCAACCGTATTGATTGTCAAATCCAATGTAATTACAGAATCACATCCAACCGCATTTGGAATTGTATACATAGCAGTGTTATTTGAGCTTGTATACACATTTCCGTCTATCCAGGTGTAAGAACCACATGCCGTGATTGCATCTGTAGCGGAAGTGGAGTAATTGATCGTCAAGTCCAATGTAATTACGGAGTCACAACCTGCCGCATTCGGAATCGTATGTGTAGCCGTGTTGTTGGAAGCTGTATAGGTATTGTTATCAATCCATGTGTAAGAATCACACGCCGTGATTACATCCGTAGCGGAAGTGGAGTAGTTGATTGTCAGATCCAATGTAATTACGGAATCACATCCAATAGCATTTGGAATGATATGCGTAGCTGTATTGTTGGAAGCCGTATACGTATTGTTATCGATCCACGTGTAAGAATCACAAGCTGTGATTACATCTGTAGCGGAAGTGGAGTAGTTGATTGTCAAATCCAATGTAATCACGGAATCACAACCTGCCGCATTCGGAATGGTATGTGTAGCCGTGTTGTTGGAAGCCGTATATGTATTGTTGTCGATCCACGTATAAGAATCACAAGCTGTTATAACGTCCGTAGCGGAAGTGGAGTAATTGATCGTCAAGTCCAATGTAATTACGGAGTCACAACCTGCCGCATTCGGAATGATATGCGTAGCTGTATTGTTGGAAGCCGTATATGTATTGTTATCGATCCACGTGTAAGAATCACAAGCTGTGATTACATCCGTAGCGGAAGTGGAGTAGTTGATTGTCAAATCCAATGTAATCACGGAATCACAACCTGCCGCATTCGGAATGGTATGTGTAGCCGTGTTGTTGGAAGCCGTATATGTATTGTTG
>QKAV01000175.1 GCA_003247185.1 Crocinitomicaceae bacterium | reverse complement strand
TAGATCATTACTAACTGTTATATCGGCAGGAACTCCTGAAATTACAGGCGAAATAGTGTCTACTACAGTCACGAGCTGCGTTGCTGTTGCCATATTTCCTGCTGCATCTGTTGCTGTCCATGTTACTGTTGTTGCTCCTAATGGGAAAGTTGCCGGAGCATCGTTCACTACCGAAGCCAATTCACAATTATCATCCGCAACAGCAGAACCCAATGCCACTCCTGTTGCCTCACAGTTACCATCTCCTGCAACCGTAATATCGGCCGGTGCTGTTATCGTTGGTAATTCAAGATCATCTGTACTTACTATCTCTAAGGAATCGGTCAACAGAGAATAGAACACATCATCGTAAGCGGCAATTATATCGAATGTACCTGAAGCAGTTGCTACAGCTGAAATTCGAATATAAATAACTACAGGACCTACATTATTCGCTACCGGGCTTAACACCAATGAATCTGCGAAAGGACCTTGTGGAATCAACGAAATCTCAAAATTCGATGGCGCATATACCGTTACATCATCAATGATATTATTCGCTTCCAGTAAAAAACTTTGAATTGCGCTTGTATAACCTGCACACCAGGTTAAGGTATCCAAACTACCTGTGAGATCAATCACAGGATCTGCCTGAGCAATCATGAACTTTTTAGCTGTAAGATCACCCTGATAACCGGAATAGATCAATGTGTTACTGATCTCGTCTACCATCGTGTTACCTGTCGGCAATTGTTCCCACAGACCTGAGATGTCATTGTAGACATATAAACGTTTCACCGGGATTTGTGTGATTTCCAGTTCATCTCCCCATTTAAAAATCAGGTTGTGCATGTCCAGTGCATTTGCTCCTGATCGGGAAATAGTCCACTCTACGGGAATATCATTGTATCCGACATGAGTGACTTGCTTTAAATTAACCTTATAATTACCCGTTGTATTCGCATTTTGGATCGATAGATCTGCCAACGGTTTTTGTGACAGGTAATTGATATCCATGTAGAAATTCGCAATTGCCGTACTACCTACATTTCTTACTTCATAAGCCGCAAACGGGTTCCCCATTAATACGCGCTTACTTGCCGGTGAAACATCATAAAGATCAGTTCCATATGATAACGAGAAATAATTATTCCCGGTTCCATTAAGTGCTACACCGGAAACAGATGATACAGCCGTACCCGGAAGTACATACACCGTATCATCCCCGGTGGAAATCAAACTTTGCGACCAACCTATAATTGGTAACATCGTTAACAAGAAGAATATATACTTTTTCATAACTAATGTCTTGGTTGGTTATTATTGACCGAGGTAAACAAACATGTTTACAGTGAGACTCTTTGGTGAAATATCTACCGGTGCAGCACTACCTCCTGAGGCTACTGATACACTGTGCGCATGAGAGCCATTTGTACTTGAAGTTGTTGAAGGAATATCCACAACATGTGTATGGGCTCCGGTGGTAGTAGAAGTTGTCGCCGGAATATCTACCGTATGGTTATGTGTTCCATCCGATTCGGTACTTACATAATGATCATTACCATTGTACTTACCCGCGTCACCTGTTGGATATTGTCCTGGGGAATTAGAGAAATTCCCATCATCCTTATCTACAATATTAAGTGAATGAGTATGAGCCCCTCCTGAAGAAGTTGAGACGGATGCAGGATCTGTTACATGATTGTGATTTCCATCAGATGAACTGGAAACTGCTGCCGGATCTGTAGCATGGGCATGATCACCCGCCGCCGCCGCTGTACCTGTAAAATTGACATTGGGCAAGTTGGCCTGTGTTAGCGTTGTGGTGTTAGAACCACTTGTTGCTCCCATTGTTCCGTTGTCCTGTACCAAGTATGCTGTAGTGGCATCCGGTAAATTGGTTGTGAAACCGAGTGAAATTGCCACTGCCTGTTGATTTGCAGTCAAAGTACTCACAGCACGACCGTCCAGTTTGATCCAACCGGAGTGGTCTGCGGCTTGAAAACCTGATTTTACATCTCCTGTGCTCGCTTCAGAAACCGTATTGATCCATATCGATCCATTGTAGTACCACAATGAACTCGTATTGGTATCGAAAACATACAAACCACTTGCCGGTGAAGCAATAGAAGTTCGTTGTACCGAAGTCATTCGTGGAAATAAAATCCCTTTATCAGTAGCGGAAACTTCCAGCATTGCAGAAGCATTCGGCGTGTTGGTTCCAATACCAACCTGCGCATTTAACAAACTAATGTTTGCGCAAATAATAAGTGTAGTAAATAATCTTTTCATGGTAAGTGGTTTTTACAGCCCTAAGTAAACAAACATGTTAACTGACAGACTTTTAGGTGAAATATCTATAGGTGATGCAGTACCTCCTGAAGCTACAGAAACACTGTGCATATGGGCTCCGGTAGTTGTTGAAGTCGTAGCTGGTATATCAACAGTATGATTGTGATTTCCATTTGCATATATACTTAGCGCATAAGGAACTGTCCATAAATTCAATTCTCCCCAGGTATAATCTGTTGAACCTGCCGTTGCGTTACCATCAGAATAAACCAAACCTAACCCTCCTGCACCTCCACCGGCATTACTTCCATGGGTATGATTCCCATTAGTTGAACTGGTTACCGCTGCAGGATCAACTGAGTGATTGTGATCCCCCGCACTTGCTGCAGTACCTGTAAAACTGACATTGGGTAGATTTGCCTGTGTTAAAGTGGTTGTATTGGAACCGGAGACAGTTCCCATTCCACCACCATTTTGAACTAAATAAGCATCAGATGCATTCGGGAGATTTCCGGATAACCCAAGTGATGCTGCAACTGCTTGTTGATTGGTACTTAAGGTCGACAATGAGCGCCCATCAAGTAGTACCCAACCGGAATGATCTGCCACCTGAATACCACTTTTAATATCGCCTTCAGTTGCCATAGCCTGAGTATTCACCCAGAACGTTCCGTTGAAATACCATATGGATTTTGTATTCGTGTCGTAGACCTGTAATCCGCTTGCAGGGGATGCAATGGATGTGCGTTGTGCTGAAGTCATTTGTGGTAACAAGAATCCCTTGTCAACTGACTGCACCTGTAGCATAGCTGAATTATCCGGTGTTGTTATTCCAATACCTACCTGACTGATCGCAGTTGTTGTAGTGAACAGAAAATAAATTCCCAACAGATAAATCGTTTCGAACTTTCTTCTTTTAAGACGTTGTTTACTGTCAATTGCAGAAAGCTTAACTAGTGGTTTTTTTCCCAGATTGAACATTGTTTTTCAGTTTTGATTTCAAATCGAAAATATTTTCTATTCTGGGAAAATTTCATCTGTTGTTATATCAAAACGGGAATTCTGGTAGTATTACTCAAATTCAATTAAGTAAAAACACATAGAAATGTTTCAATTTGGGAATAATTCCGTAACCATCTTTACTATTAAATCTTGAATCCTATGCTGTGATAGCATATCTTAGCGTATGCGTTTTACTCTTATTTGTATTGGAAAAACAGGGCAAGATTATCTTGAAAAAGGTGAGAAAGTATACCTGGAACGGCTTAAGCACTATATCAAGACGGATAAAATTGAACTTCCTGATATTAAAAATGCGAAAAGCCTGACTTCGGAAGAGATTAAAATAAAGGAAGGGGAACAATTTTTAAAGCACATTAAAGAGGGAGACAAAGTGTTCCTCCTGGATGAGAAAGGTAAGTCGTACACTTCTGAAAAGTTTGCTGATTTCCTACAAAAAACGATGAATACAGGTGTTAGAAATGTATATTTTCTTGTCGGCGGCCCATACGGTTTTTCCGAAGCAATTTATCAGCGTGCAGATGCTCAGATTCGTTTGTCAGACATGACGTTCTCGCACCAGATGATCCGCTTGTTTTTCTTAGAGCAAGTTTACAGGGGGCTTACAATTCTAAAAGGAGAACCGTATCATCATTCCTGAATTAGAAATGATGAATAAGGAGTGAGGAATGATGAATTGTAAGCCATTGAATCAGAAGTAACATTTCTAACAGCCACGCGTACACGACACTAAAGCATTAACCCTTGATCGATAAGTACTTTTCTTTTCTTAGTATTTTCCCAGCCCTATTATGGCTTATCATTTTCATGGTGATTGCTTTTTTTGTTCGAAACAACAATAAAGACAAACCATTCTACAAATATTATTACTGGAATTT
>QKAV01000168.1 GCA_003247185.1 Crocinitomicaceae bacterium | reverse complement strand
CCAACCGGAAGTTTCCAATGGAAGCGCTGTGATCTTTGTTCATGGAGCCGGCTACCTTCAAAACGCACATAATTTCTGGAGTGATTATTACCATGAATACCTGTTCCATAACCTGCTTCTAGCGAAAGGATTTACGGTTCTTGACATCGATTATCGCGCAAGTGATGGTTATGGTCGTGACCATCGTACTGCTATCTACCGACATATGGGTGGGGCTGATTTACAGGACCAGTTGATCGGTCGCCAGTACCTCATCGATTCGTTACAAATTGATCCGGAACGCATCGGGATTTATGGCGGCTCATACGGCGGTTTCCTGACACTGATGGCTTTACTCACGGAACCGGGAAAATTCAAATGTGGAGCAGCACTGCGATCGGTAACCGATTGGATGCATTACAATCATGAATACACTTCCAATATTCTAAATTATCCGGCTACAGATCCGGAGGCGTATTTTATCAGTTCGCCGATCAATTATGCGGAAAACTTACAGGATCAACTTCTGATGTTACATGGTATGGTAGATGACAATGTACAGTTTCAGGATGTCGTTCGATTGAGTCAGCGCTTTATTGAACTTGGAAAGAAAAACTGGGATCTTTCTGTCTTCCCTGTTGAAGCACACGGATTTAAGATCAGCTCATCCTGGTACGATGAATACAGAAGAATATTAGAACTTTTTGAAGAACAACTCCTCCCCCATGGAAATTAAAGAACTGAAAACTTTGGAAGAACTGAAAACAACATTTGATGTTCTTCAGGAAATGTATCCGTCTCTGACAAAAGCAGCGTATGAAGAAGAACTTCCTATGATGATTTCTAATAATTATGGTCAGCTAGCGGTTTTTGAAGATAACACATGTATTGGTTTGACAGGATACTGGTTTAGTTCAAAGCTATGGTGTGGAAAGTACCTTGAACTGGACAACGTCATCATTCGTGAACAATATAGAAGTAAGGGAGTTGGAGATTTTTTGTTTGATGCCGCCAAAAAAAAAGCACAGGAACTGAACTGTACCATACTAGCACTGGATTCCTACACGGATAACTTCAAAGCGCATAAGTTTTTCTATAACCATGGTTATGTGCCCAGAGGATTTCACTTTATCAATGTACTCGATAAAGAAAAACTTCGGTGATCATCTAAGGCACTGCAATCGAATCCGAATTAGCTGCATTCTCCCAAACACGTCTTGCAACAGATCGTTTCTCAAACTTTCCTGTTTCAGTAATCATTGCCGGATACTTCGATTCTGCGGTAATTCTACTGTATGCATTAAAATGCCACCATTCGGACGGGATATTCACAAACTTTTGCGAACGCATCACCTGACGGAGCAGTTTGCGATTATCGAGTTGTTTTTGACTCAATTCTCCGGACTGAAGAAATTGATACTCTTTCGAAGGAAAGGCAATCGGACGAAAATCATCATATCCCGCTCCCATGTCTAGCTCATGACCGTGTTCATCGCAAATGGTAAGATCAACCGCTGATCCAAAGTTATGCACCGAGCCCAATGCCGGATTAGATACAAATTTTCCGCGCTGCGCTTTTGGTATACTATCCAACGCATCCCACATCTGTTGTTGCACTTCAATAGGCCGAACCGCATCGAATATTTTTAAATGATACCCGGGATGTACCGAATCCAGATAATATTGACATTTTACCAATCGCTCAGCTACATCCGATTGAAGATAAGCCGTCGAGATAGAATCATATAGAACCAGTCCTAGAAAATTGTTCGAACCAGCATACCGGAGATCAATCAAAATAGAGCTGTCCAGTTTTTGAATATCAACCAGGCCAACAATTTCATAAATGGAGTCCAAATAATACTTTAATTTCAACGAATCCCGATTCATTTCGGTTTCTTCAATATCCATTTCAACCGACTTATTCTCAGCTTCTGAATTGTCCATTTGGCAGGAAACCAAAACCAACAGTGCTAGCATCACTATCTTACGCATAATACAAAGTAAATAAAAGCGTCCGAAATTGGGTATTTCGATTACTTTTGCGAAAAAACATTTCAAAATGCCTAAAATTTCAGCCAAAGCTCATGAAATGCCAGCTTCACCGATCAGGAAATTAGTTCCTTTTGCAGAAGCTGCGTACAAACAAGGAAAAACCGTTTATCACCTGAACATTGGTCAACCGGATATCCACACTCCGGAGACAGCAATTAATGCTGTTAAAATTGCTGATCTTACAGTTATTGAATACAGTCATTCGGCTGGATTTCAATCATACCGTGATAAACTTGCAAAATACTATCAGAAAAACGATATCAACGTCAACAGCGAAGATATTATCATCACTACAGGTGGTTCCGAAGCTTTGATCTTTGGTTTTATGAGTACGTGTGATCCGGGAGATGAAGTTATCATCCCTGAGCCTTTCTATGCAAATTACAATGGATTTGCAGTAATGGCAGGTTTGAATGTGGTTCCTGTAACTGCTGATATCAGGGATGGTTTTGCGCTTCCTCCTATTGAAGAGATTGAGAAAAAAATCGGTCCGAAAACGAAGGCAATTGTGATATGTAACCCGGGAAACCCAACCGGTTATCTATACTCCAAAGAAGAATTGGAAAAGCTTAGGGACATTGTAAAGAAACACGATCTCTTCCTGTTTGCAGATGAAGTATACCGTGAATTTTGTTATGATGGCGCTGTGCCATTTTCAGTGATGAACTTAGAAGGAATCGAGAACAATGTGATTATGATCGATTCTGTCTCAAAGAGATATTCGATGTGCGGAGCGCGAATAGGTGCTCTAATTTCTAAAAATAGAGAAGTAATGACATCTGCTCTGAAATTTGCACAAGCGAGACTATCCCCTCCAACCATTGAGCAAATTGCTTCGGAAGCAGCGCTGGATACGCCTCAAAGTTATTTTGATGAGGTCGTGGCAGAATACGTGGAGCGCCGAAATATAACAGTAGATGGTTTAAATAAAATCCCGGGAGTATTTTGTCCGAAGCCAAGCGGAGCATTTTATTGCGTTGCTGAATTTCCTGTTGACAGCACAGAAAAGTTCTGTCAATGGTTATTGGAAGAATATGAATATGAAGGTGCTACAGTTATGATGGCTCCTGCAAGTGGTTTTTATTCAACTCCCGGAAAAGGAGAGAAAGAAGCGCGTATTGCTTATGTTCTAAAGAAAGAATCACTGGAGAAATCAGTGAGAATCCTGGAAGAAGCACTGAAGGTATATCCGGGCAGAACGATCTGACACCCCAAATAAATCATGAAATAAAAAAAGGGCGATCAAATGATCGCCCTTTTCAATGTATATCATGTTCTTAGTGAACGTACATTTTCTTAGTCATAGATCCTTCTTCAAATGTTACATTGATCATGTAAACACCTGCAGTAAGACCATTCATATTAACAACGAAAGTACCGTTCTCAACTTTTCCGGTTTGAACAATCTGACCTGAAGTAGAAACAACGTTTACTACACCGTTAGTCAATTCACCGTTAACTTTAACAAGAACAGTATTGTTTGTCTGGTTAATGAAATGTACCAAAGCGTCAAGATCAGCATCAGCTAAACCTGCAGTACCCATATCTCCTGCGTTGATAGCACCATCAGCAGTTGAGTTGTAAGCATAATCTTTCAATGTAAAGTGATCTGCTTCTCCTGCAACAAAATCAAATCGCGCCCATCCGTAATAGGTACTACCTCCTGTATTGAAACGAAGTCCCAAATACTTATCCGTAACACCGTTGAAATTAGCGTATAAATTTGTTCCTCCTGAACTAAAATACTGAGTTGACCAAGCCATCGTTTGAGTAGCAGAAGCTCCTGATAACCAGTTTAACGAATTATCAATCGCATCTCCATTGTTAAATGCCATTGCTGAAGTATATGACCCAGCAGCATCATTTGCAATTGCATTACTTGATCCATAAGGAGCAGCTAAAGTATATCTCAAATCCAAGCTATTGGCAGTGATTGTCGTATCTTTTGCTGCAACAATGAAGTCAATATTAGAGTCATTGTCTATGTCTAATCCGATAACAGTGAATCCATTTGCATTTGGATCATCATTAACTGTTACGTCAGGATTAACATCAGTATAAACAATTTGTGCATTTACACCCGCCACACCGCTAATTGCAGCAGCAGCTGAAGCGTATTTTGCCATTTTTTCGCGTAGTTCTTTTTTCATAATTCGCTTAGTTATAGTATTAATACGGTGTAAATATATTAAAATAAACTTCACAAAAAAGGGAATTACTGTTTTAAAGTAATTCCCTTTTAAATGAATTGAATATTATTCTAATATTAATGAACGTACATTTTCTTTGTAATCGCTCCTTCTTCAAATGTTACATTAATCATGTAAACACCTGCAGTAAGACCATTCATATTTACAACGAAAGTTCCGTTATCAACCTTTCCTGTTTGAACAAGCTGACCTGAAGTAGAAACAACGTTTACAACTCCGTTAGTCAATTCACCGTTAACTTTAACAAGAACAGTGTTGTTAGCCTGGTTAATAAAGTGAACAAGTGCATCAAGATCAGCATCAGCTAAACCAGCAGTACCCATATCACCAGCATTAATAGCTGCATCTGCAGTTGAGTTGTACGCATAATCCTTCACTGTGAAAACATCCGCTGACGTAGTTCCACCTACATCAAGACGTACCCAACCATAATATGTACTTCCACCGGCCTGGAAACGCAATCCCAGATACTTATCTGTAACTCCATTCCAGTTACCATAAGAATATGAATTAGCACCAGAAGCAACATTTATCCAAATGTTCATTCTTGCTGAATTCGTACCAGTTGACCAGTTTAATGTATTATCGATATTATTACCATTATTCAAAGCTAGGGCATAAGATGATGAATCAATCGCAATTGCATTACCTGAAGAATAAGGTGCCGCCAATGACCATTTAAGATCTACCGGAGTTGTACCCTGATACAAATATGATGTATCTCTGGATCCTAAGATGAAATCATAAGTCATGTCATTGTTCAAATCCAATCCTACAAGGCTAAAGCCATTTGCATTGTGATCATCATCAATTGTTAAGTCTGTTACGTCTGTGTAGACGATTTGAGCATTCACACCAGCAACTCCACTCACAGCAGCAGCAGCAGATGCGTACTTTACTAATTTTTCGCGTAATTCTTTTTTCATGGTATATTGATTAATTTACGGTGAATTTAATATAAATCTAGTTTAAGAACAAAACTACTTTTAAATAGCTATAAATTGCTTTAACAAAACATCATCAAGGTTCTCCAATTGGTCAATATAATAAACGTCTAACAGAGGTTGTTGATCAATCCAAACCTTAACGTTTCTGTCCTGAAGCTTTAACCCATCCAAAAATTCCTGGTTATAGGTATTTTGTCTTATTTTATTCATTTTGTTAAGATAAGCTGTTGCCGTCTCAACGTTTTCATTAACGTATAATATTCTATAAAAGAATCTCGGTGGCAAACTTGGTATTAAGTGAGTTGGCATATAGATGACATCTCCCTTCAGTTCTTCCATCCAACCTTTTTCCAGTACATTAATGTCTTTCCGATTGAAATCTGCTTCTTCGCCAGAAATGTTGTATCCCATTTCCCGCAGGTTTTTCATTACTTGCGCCAATTTTTCACTCGGAAGCCCAGTAAGGATAATTTTCTCACCCTTACTTAAACCATCAACTATAGATTTGTATTTTTTCGCACTCTCCTCATTTCCGAGAATTGTGTGTAAATCATACAACCAAAGATACGACTTCGGTAAGTTAGGGGCAAGAGCCTCAACTACTTCAAATGAACTAATAGCCATTTCATATTCTCTCATCATCACTAAGGTTTCACCTAATAATAAGTGTGCCTTAGGGTTGTGATAGATAAGATCAATAGACTTCAGTAAATATTCCAGAGCCAATTCATATTCTTCATTACGGAGTGCTGCCAGACCATACCCCTGATAGGCAAGATGGTTCTGCGGATCTTCCTTTAGAATATGGGCATAAATCTCCTTCGCTCTAACGGATTGATTTAACATATTTAACAGACGTCCGTAGTCCATCGCAATCTCTTGTGAATCAGGAAAGACTTTAAATGACTTCTCCAACAACGACAATGCTTCTCCGGCGCGATTCAAACCAACCAGTACATTCGCCTCAAGTGTATCTATGTACTGCGGACTTAACAATTTTTTCGTTTTGACAAACTTAATGTACTCCTCAGCTAAAGCATAACGCTTGGTTTTTGTTGCTGCCTTAATTATCTCTATCAAATATCTCTGTTCCGGCTTTTCTCGATTCTCGATTTCTAATAATACTTCTAACGCTTCTTCATAGAGCCCGGCACTGATATAAGACTTCGCCAGATAGTAACTGCTCTCGCGCAATGTGTCCCTTAAGCGTTGCTTCATCTTTTCTTTGGCATCCTCCGGACCTTCCGCATCAGCTGCATCCGCTTCACCCTCACCTTCATTAATATCATCGATATAACCCAGATCAATCAATTGTTGAAGTGCTGATTCCGTATCAGCGCTACTAGACCCTGTATCCTTGATTACCAGTTCTCCTCCGTAACGCGTATCGTTTTCCCAGCTGTCAATGTATTTCACTTCTTTCGGATCTTCATACATATCAAGCAATGGCTTTCCGTCCATGTCTTTTCCGACAGGTAAATCAAAAAGAGTCAATAAGGTAGGGGTCAAATCCAGTACTTTTGCCCCATAGATCGTTTCACCCTTTTTAATTCCCGGCCCCATTGCAGCAAAAATCCCATAAGGAGAATGTTCTGCAGCTGGTCCGGCAGGCGTTTTCGGTATAACTTCCGGTCTTAAGTGATCCGAATGAAAGCCGTGATCCGAACAAATTACAACTGTCGTATTTTCATCGATCATATTAAGTAAACGCTCAAGCATCATATCGTGATAGATATATGCACCTTTTACCACATCTTTGAAGTAATGAAAATCTTCATCCGATACCTTATTCATTTTAGGAGGATTGTATCGCATGAAAGTATGACTAAAGTGATCTAAGGCATCATGGTAGACAGCCATTACATCCCATTCAGTTGTTTCCATTAGTTCAGTACAAACGGCATGTAACGTTCCTGAGTGAGCCAGGAATTTAGAAATCAGGTTCAGTCTCATGTCCTTCTTTTCATCCAATTCCTTCGCTTTCGGAACAAAAGGTTGAACCATTGCTCCAAAAATTTCACTCAAATGAATTCGCAATTCCCCTAATTGATCCGCATATTCCTCGGGATAGACCATTCCGGGTTCAACTGTCCATTCACTCATATCCAAATGCTTCCCCTTCTTTTTCTCTTGCTGAAACAGATTGGAAACCATAACTCCATTAATACTTTCTACCGGATTGGAAGGCCACCAACCTACAACATTGGTTTTGAGTCCTTCTTTTGTAAACATGTTCCAAAAAGCATTTACCTTTCTTCCATAAGAAGATATGGGTCTCAATCCTCCACTTCCATCTGACTCTACAAATCCCAAAATACCGTGTTTAAACGGTCTTTTACCTGTTGCCATTGTGGTCCAAAGCATCGGAGATAATGGTGGGTCCAAAGTTGCAAATCTTGCTCTTACTCCATTATCGACAACTCTCTTCATTGCGGGCATCAGACCTGCATCCATGAGTTGATCAATCATCTTCCAGTCGGCTGAATCCCAACCAATCAATAATACTTTACGCTTCATTTCTTCTCTTGCTTTTCTTCCCACTCTTTTTTAGCTTTTTTCCATGCTCTTACTCCAACATTCCCAAGAGCCAAAATTCCCAGAGATCCCCCAGGAGGTACAGTGAATGGCTTTCCGTTCAATAGAATCACCACTTCTTTATCTTTATTTTCCTTCATTTCTGTTTCTATATAATTCCGGATTCAAAACTTCCAGTAATTCTTCTGTTGACTTTTCTATTCCAAGAAATCCTTTCAACTTTTCTAAAGAAGTTGTCGAATCACTCATTAATTCATTGTAATTGATATCGATAAACGGAATATTGTTCTCCTTAAAAAAGCGATAGGTCTTCTTTAAGTGAAATTCATATATCGTTCTGAATTTTTCACGTTCACTTACCTGATCTTTATTCAACATTTTTTCCTGAGATCGAAGAATCTCCTCAAGATCTCTTCGCATAAAAACCATTTTATAGGTTTTCGACATGTCAACATGAATCGGTAATGGTGTAACAATTTTCACCACTTTTCCTTCCGCATTCTTTAAAAATGAGTTATCACGAACGATTCCCTTTACTGCCTCCAATTCATAATATCCCTGTGGATTGCTTATATCGCTTTCTCTAATTCCATCCTGTAGTATCGGTAACCCCGCTTTCTCAAGGATCTGCATCATTAAAGAAGTTCCTGATCTTGGCAGACCAGTAACAACAACTACATCTTTCATAAGTTGATTTTAACGTATATTATTTACACTCAGATTGAACTCAAAATGATCTTATTTCGCTTGATCTCTATCATTCCTTTCAATTCCATTTGTTTCAGTAATCGGGAAATTACAACGCGTGAAGAGTGAAGATCATCAGCTATCTGCTGGTGGGTATGATGAATTTCCAGAGTCCCCAATAACTTGGCCTGGTCTTTCAGGTATTTATCCAAACGTTCATCCAGACGCATAAAAGCAATAGCATCTATCGTTTCGATAAGTTCTATCATTCTGTTGTGATAACTTTCCAGAATATACTGTCTCCAGGACTGGTGCTCATTCATCCATTGCTCCATATATTGAATAGGAATCATCAGCAATGTGGTATCATCAAGCGTTGTAGCTTTAATCTCACTTCTACTCTGACGGACACAGCATTGCAAGGTCATCGCACATGTATCGCCGGATTCAATATAATAAAGAAGTAATTCTTCTCCGTCCCTGTTTTCTCTGGATACTTTAATAGATCCTTCAAGTACGAATGGGATAAAATGAATATCCTCACCCGGATCCATGATTATGGAATCAGGAGGTAACTGCTTGATCCTCCCAACACTTAGTATTTCGTCTAGTAATTTTTGATCAAACAGAAATCCTATCCGTTCTTTCACCAGTTCCTTGTGAGCTACTGTATCGATCATATTTGTAAAAGAAGTTTGCCCAAATTATTTTTGATAAAGCATAAAGATAAGGTGTTAATCCTAAACTCACTGCAATTATTATAAAAATCTGAGCCCACGACTCTATCCACGGAAAAAATAAATTCATACTTGTCCAAAGAGTCACAAACACTGCTACAGCCAAAGCGTAAGAGACATACATAGCTCCGTAAAAGAACCCTGGCTCACGTGAATACTTCAATCCACAAACTTCACAATGTTCCTTTACCTCCCCTGCATGCTTAAAATTATACGGATGCGAGACAAAAAAATCTCCCTCATGACATTGAGGACACTTCATTCTGAAAATACTGTACAATTTAGTTCCCTTCCCAAGCATAATTTTTCTTTATTCTTTTACTCTGCTAAGTTAACACTCCAGGACCAGCCTTTCTGTAACACTTGTAACAGTTCAAATTTCGTAATAACACCTGTAAAAAAACTGACTTTTATCAGGTTTTGAGGCATTTTTCATCATTTCATTCCGGCACGTTTTACAATTTCTTTGCATAACACATCAATTTAATGTCATGAACGAAACGCTTGTAAATCAGGACGAATTGTTAAAAGAATTCGAAGAGAAGATCGAAAATGAAATAAAGATCGAACCTCGTGACTGGATGCCTGAAGAATACCGTCAACACCTGATTCGTCAGATATCACAACATGCCCATTCCGAAGTTATCGGGATGCAACCTGAAGGAAACTGGATTTCAAGAGCTCCTTCGCTCCGCGCGAAAAAAATATTGCTTGCTAAGATTCAGGATGAAGGCGGACATGGACTCTACCTCTACAGTGCGGCAGAAACACTTGGAGTGAGTCGTGACCAATTCATTCAATGGCTTCATGAAGGAAAAGCGAAATATGCTTCTGTCTTCAACTACCCTGCACTGAACTGGGCTGATATCGGCGCGATCGGTTGGTTGGTTGATGGCGCTGCTATTACAAACCAGGTATCCCTTCAGAGAACAAGTTACGGCCCATATTCACGCGCAATGGTTCGGATTTGTAAAGAAGAATCTTTTCATCAGCGTCAAGGTTATGAGATTATGTGGAAAATGATGGAAGGTACAAAAGAGCAACAGCAAATGGCACAGGATGCACTGAATCGTTGGTGGTGGCCGGCATTAATGATGTTCGGACCACATGATTCGGACTCTCCGCATACCAGTAATGCCATGAAATGGAAAATCAAGCGCGAATCGAATGACAGACTGCGAGAGAAATTCATTAATAAAACCATCCCTCAGGCTGAACTGATAGGATTAAAAGTTCCTGATCCTGCACTGGTTAAGATTGGTGAAGATCAATATCAACATGGTGATATCGATTGGACAGAATTCTGGGAAGTGATCAAAGGAAACGGCCCATGTAACCAGCAAAGACTTGAACATCACATAAAAGCACATAATAACGGATCCTGGGTAAGGGAATGTGCAAACGAATACCACATCAAATCGAACAAATAATGAAAATGGACAAGACTTTATTAAAAGAAAAACTCGTACATCAACAAGAGTTGGTGATTAAGGAGTTGGAAGAAAAAATCAGTGTTACCCATAGCATGGTTGACATCGACGAGTCGGATACTATTGATCCTGAGGACAGGTCACATCAATATGAATCCGGCGAAATGGAAGCCTTGGTTCGCACCCAACTTCAAAAAGCAAGAATTGATTTCGAAACATTGAAATCTTTGGATTTCGGAAACAAAGCGATTGTTGAACCCGGAGCATTGGTACGGACTGAAAAATTCAATTTTATTGTCGGTTTTCCGGCAATTCCATTTGAGTATGAAGATTTAAATATCGTCGGGATCTCGGAAGCTTCTCCCATTTACCAATTTATGAATGGAAAGAAAGTAAATGAATCCTTCGAATTCGGAGGAAACCGCTATACAATTAAAGCAATCTACTAACATAAAATTATCGGTTATGTCAAACATGGAAAATCAAGGACCTCTCTGGGAAGTCTTTATTCAATCAAAAGCCGGGCAACCATTCAAGCACGCCGGAAGTGTACATGGTTATGATAAGGAAATGGCTATTGAAAATGCTCGTGACGTATACACACGTCGGGGTGAAGGAATTGCCTTATGGGTTGTTCCCAGTTCTGAAATTGTAGCCGTAAGCGCATCGGAATCAAATTCATTTTTTGAACCGGCTGACGATAAAATCTATCGCCATCCAACCTTCTACACATTACCTGAAGGTGTAAAACAAATGTAATATGAACAGTCTTGTCAAATACTATTTGGAAATTGCCGATAGTGCATTGATCTTGAGTCATCGCTTGGCCGAAAACTCAAGCAACGGACCTTTTCTGGAAGAAGATCTGGCA
The DNA here is from genome assembly GCA_003247185.1 of Crocinitomicaceae bacterium. Lineage (GTDB taxonomy): Bacteria > Bacteroidota > Bacteroidia > Flavobacteriales_D > Crocinitomicaceae > UBA4466. The sequence goes on along the minus strand of QKAV01000168.1, from coordinate 4,047 downwards.
TGTACAAACGTTGCCCTTGATCTTATCGGAATGGCAGAATCAATCTATAATGAAGCGGCAAAGATTCAGGCTGACGGTAGTACAGGAGACGATCTGGCATACCGAAGATCAGAATGGGAATATTACAACAATGTTCTTAGCGAACAACCAAATACTGATTTTGCCCATTTGATGGTTCGACAGTTCTTTTTAGATACTTACCACTATTATTTGCTGACAGAATTATCCAAGTCTAAAAATAGTTTTCTTGCAGCTGTTGCAACCAAGTCTCTGAAAGAAGTGACATACCACTTAAGAAGAAGTTCCGAATGGATGATTCGATTTGGAAACGGCACGGATGAATCTCTCAAAAGAGCAACCGACGCGGTCAACAATTTATGGCGATATACGGAGGAGCTTTTTAAAGCTTCGGAAGCAGATTTGGACTTACGCGATAAAGGAATCAGCGCGGATCTTGAACTCATCAAAAAAGAATGGGATGCAAAGGTCAACGAAGTCTTCTATCTCTCAAATCTTAAACGTCCTGAGAATCAATTTCAATTATTCGGAGGAAAAGACGGAAAACATAGCGAGCACTTTGGATACATCCTTAGTGAAATGCAATATCTGACTAATAAGTACCCTGAAGCTCAGTGGTAACAAAAAACTTAAACGCCTGCAAGGTTCATTAATCCCTGCTTATCCAGGATTTCAATTTTGCGGGCGTGAGTTTCAATTAGATGATCATCCTTAAATTCCTTCAACAGTCGAATTAAAGTTTCTGTAGCTGTTCCTACGAAATTGGCCAAATCTTCTCTCGTAAGATTAATCATTTCCTGACTGTAAATATCATCCAGAAGAACCAATGCAAATGCCAGGCGCTCACGAACAGATTTCTGGGCCATATTCGTAATAAAAGTAGCTCGGTCAGCCAACTCCTTACTGAGCTCACGCATGATTCCGTTCCTTAAAACAGGATTTGTATCTACCATATTCAGGAAATCCGCCTTATTGATAAAACAGATATTACACTCCTCAAGTGTTGTTGCCGCCACTTTATATGCTTCACCGGAAAACATGGCTCTGAACCCTACAATTTCTCCTGGTTTGGCAATGTGGATAATCTGTTCTTTTCCCTCTTCACCTCTGGTAAAGATCTTTACCTTACCTTCATTTAAGCAGAATACTCCACGAGGATTACTCCCCTCTATGAACAAAGGTTGATTTTTCTTAAAATAATTGCACGTCTTGTGTTCATTCAGGTTCGATGAATCTGCTTCACAAAATGATCCGAACAGTGAATCTTTTCTTGCTCCGCAAGTCTCACAAGAAACATGCCTATGCGACTTTTCAAGCATTGGGCAGTTAGTTTCTTTCAAATATAATTAATGCCGGATGCATTTCAAAGCTGACGTAAATCATTTTTTTACATTATAATGTAAAGTAACCTTGTAACAGCATCGAACAACCAATATGAACAACGGCTCTCTGATAGAAAAATATAACGTTCCCGGACCAAGATACACTTCTTACCCGACAGTTCCTTTCTGGAAAAACAATGACCTGAGTGAATCTCAATGGCTTGAAACCATTCACCAAAACAGAATGGCTTTTAATTCAAATGAATTAAGCCTGTATATCCACCTGCCTTTTTGTGAAAGTCTATGTACATTTTGTGGTTGTCACAAACGCATTACAAAAAATCACAACGTTGAAGAACCTTATATTGATACCTTAATCAAAGAGTGGAATTTATATAATGAACAGGTTTTTCATGATGATTACCGAATCAAGGAATTGCACTTCGGAGGTGGGACACCTACATTTTTTACCCCGGACGAACTGATTCGCTTACTTCAGGGACTCTTTAAAACAGACAGCATAGATCCTGAAAAATGCGAATTAAGTTTTGAAGCGCATCCCGGAAACACATCAATAGAACATCTGGACAAATTATACCGGTTCGGATTCAGAAGGTTAAGCCTTGGAATTCAGGATTACAATGAAGAAATTCAAAAAGCAATCCATAGAATTCAGAGTTTTGAGCAGGTCAAAGAAGTGCATGAAGCGGCCCGTAAAATGGGATACACTTCAATTAGTCACGACCTTGTTTTCGGACTACCAAAGCAAACCCTTGAGCACATCAACTTCACCATTGATCAGACTTTGCGCTTGATGCCGGATAGAATTTCCTTGTACAGCTATGCTCACGTTCCATGGATTAAAGGAGTTGGTCAACGCGGATTTTCAGAAGCAGACCTGCCAAAAGATGAAGAAAAAAGAGCTTTATACGAAACAGCAAAATTGAAACTGGAAGCCGCAGGATATATTGAAATCGGCATGGACCATTTTGCTTTGGCTCATGACCCGCTTGCAATTGCTCTCCGAAACAAAACACTGCACAGAAATTTCATGGGATATACAACTCAGTATACCGATCTCCTCATCGGACTTGGTATGTCGGCGATTTCAGACAGTTGGTTTGGTTTTGCTCAAAACGACAAAACGGTCGAAAGCTATCAGGAAACTGTTAACTCCGGTAAAATCCCCGTATTCAGAGGACATATCCTGACAAAAACAGATTTAATCATTCGCAAGTGTATCCTTGATTTAATGTGTCATTTCGAGACTAACATCAATGAAATCAGTGATGATTCCGTAAAACAAAAGATTATTGATGACCTGTCGGAGCTCGAGTCTGATGGTCTGGTGATTATCTCTAAAGATGTCGTTTCCGTTCCTGAGCGGGGAATTCCATTTGTGCGTAATATTTGCATGTGTTTCGATCAATACCTGAGCGAAAGAACAACAACAAACCTATTCTCGAAAACGATATGAGTGAACATTGCTTCCATTGTGGCGATGAAGTGATCGGTAAAGGGGTTCACTATGACAACAAAGTGTTTTGTTGCAACGGATGTAAAGGTGTTTACCAGTTATTATCAGACAATTCCCTTGGTGAGTTCTATAACATGGAAAACAAACCGGGGACCAAGCCTTTGAATAGTGATCTGCATCGTTATGCCTTTTTGAACGTCGATGAAATAAGGTCTAAGTTCATTGACTTTGAAGATGCCAAAATAACAATCGTCACTCTCTTTCTTCCTAAAATTCACTGTTCCTCCTGTATTTATTTATTGGAAAACATTACGAAAATAGAACCAGCCATTCAATCCTGTCAGGTAGACTTTTCAAAGCGAACGGCAAACATCATTTTCGAGCACAATAAGCTTTCCCTGGAAAATCTGGCCTTATTATTAGACAGAATTGGTTATGCTCCGAACTTTAGTTCGCAAAAAGAAATAAAAAAGAAACGCGACCTCACCTATTTATACAAACTGGGGGTTGCAGGTTTTGCTTTCGGCAGTATCATGTTATGGACATTCCCGGAGTACCTTGGTGTATCTGAGGATAACCCGGAGTTCAGAAATTTCAGTGCCTGGTTATCATTTGCTGTTTCTCTACCTGTCTTATTTTATTCCGCAAGTGAATACCTCGTTTCTGCATTCAAGACAATACGATACAAATCCATCAATCTTGACATCCCTATTTCACTGGGAATTCTGGCACTTTACTTTAAAAGCTGCTACAATATTTTTTCCGGGATGGGGCCAGGATACATGGACAGTTTTGCCGCATTTATTTTCTTCCTGCTGATTGGTAAGTGGTTTCAAAGTAAAACGTATGATTCGCTGTCGTTTGAACGCGATTACACAGCATACTTTCCAGTTGCGGTATCCAGAATGATTGGTGATACGGAAGAAATAGTGGAGATCGATAAATTACAGATTGGTGATATTATCCGACTTCGAAACGAAGAAGTTATCCCTTGTGATTCTGAATTAATTTCAAAATCCACTCAAATCGATTTCAGCTTTGTAACGGGAGAGTCCGAACCCGTGCGCAAAAAAGCAGGTGAATTTATCTATGCAGGAGGTCGTGTAAAAGGAGATCCTATTGATTTACGTGTTGTAAAGGAAAGCTCCCGATCTCATCTTACTCAACTCTGGAATGATGCAGGTGAAAAGCATGGAAAAACAGAAAATTCGGATAAGGTTTCCACCTATT
>QKAV01000184.1 GCA_003247185.1 Crocinitomicaceae bacterium | reverse complement strand
GGTATTGTGATCATGTTCATTGTATTAACGCTTCATTTCAACAACCTGAGTTCGGCATTCCTGATCATGTTAACGATTCCCGCAGGTATTGCAGGCGCGATTCTGGGACATGGTTTGATCGGTATTCCCGTCTCCATTCTCTCCGTATTCGGAATGATTGCACTGACCGGGGTACTTGTCAACGACTCCATCGTATTCCTCGACCGCTACAACGATCTGTTGCTGGAAGGCTATACAACGAAAGAGGCCGTGAAAAATGCCGCACATTCTCGTTTCAGAGCGATTATTCTTACCTCACTGACTACGGTTGCAGGTTTGATGCCGATCATTTCGGAAACAAGTATGCAGGCCCAATTCCTGATCCCGATGGCTACTTCAATTGCATTCGGAGTATTATTCGGAACCATCTTCATTCTTATGTTCTATCCTTCTGCCATCCTCTGGTGGAACGGGTACAGACGATTTGCTTACCGCATAAGAAAAGGTACAAGAGTAGCATCAAACGAAGATGCAGAACCAGTTATTCGCAATAGAAAAAATGCACATGACTTTGAATAAATATTTCTTTCTGATTTGCCTGTTCGCACTTCAAGCCAATGCACAGACAACACTTAGTGCAAAGGACGCTGTTTTTAAGGCGCTTGAAAACAACTACCAGGTACAGATAGCAGACAAACAATTAAGTGTTGCTCAGACAAACAATTCCTGGGGTGGTGCGGGAGCTTTTCCAAGTGTCACGCTTACTGTAGGAAATAACAATGTGATTCAGGATAACACCAACAACCCGCTGACCTTTACACCGGGGATTATCATGAACCAGAGTCTTGCGCCTACGCTGGCTGTAAACTGGAATATTTTCAGCGGATTTTCCGTGTACATCAGCAAACATCGCTTAGAGCAACTGGAAGAGCAAAGTGCCAACAATGCCATGGCAGTTCTGGAGAGTACCGTTCAGGATGTACTGAAGGCCTATTACACCGTACAGGTTCAAAAAGAACAGTTGGATTTACTCCAAACCATTTCGGGACAATCACGGGAAATGTACACCTATTACAAATTGAAGGAAAAATACAGCACGTCCACTTCTCTGGAAAGTATGCAGTTCAGAAATCAATACCTCACCGATTCGATGAACTATCTGATGCAGGAAATTTCCTATGACAATGCCGTGCGCAATCTGAAGCTACTGATGAATGACACACTGGAGGTAGATTACAGTCTGACTGATCCGCTGGAGATAGAACTGGGAATGATCGACCGTGCTGTTATGCATTCGGAACTGATGGAAGGGAACTCCAACCTTAAAAATCAGCTGATCAACATTCAATTGCAGCAAACCAACACCAGTTTACAAAAGTCATTTCTCTACCCTACTCTGGCCGTTCAATTAGGGACAAACCCTTCATGGGCATGGATTCAGAGTTTGAAAGACAATCCGAACTCGCCATTCAACAGTATTCACACCAATAACCTGACGTATTACGGGAATCTGAGTCTGCGCTATACGATCTATGACAACTGGAAGAACAAACGTGCAGTGGAAGTCTCAAAAATTCAGGAGGAAATTTCCAACCTCACTTTTGAGGAGTCCAAACGTACACTGGATAACACATTGGATAACCTGATCGATCTGTATGAAGCCCGAACCAATATGCTGAGCGTTTCCCAGGAAAATATGGAATATGCGAAAAAAGCATACGATCTGGCACGTACCCGTTACGAATTGGGAACGATTAATTCATTGGATCTGGCAACCTTTCAAACCAATTACAGAAATGCCATGATCACCCATTACCAGAATCTGTTTAACCGATTGGATACGTATCTGGAAATTTACCGAATGACCGGAAAGATCGGGTTGGAATACCAACAACCTTGATCAGTTTTGCGGAAAGACAAGATTCCGGAGTGTCTCCCTGTCTTCCTTTAAGAGATCCATCGCATCCCGCTTGTCGATCATCAACAGGATGTACTTCCATTTAAAGGAGATATGCTGGTAGTACATAAAAAACGAATACGCCAGTAATCCGCTGAAAGGAAGCGAAATAAAATACACATAACTCCAGATCAGGGGAAGGTTCGTGAAATGATTAAACAAGACTATCCACCCCCAGTAGGTCAGCGGATACAGCAGTAAACCAAATAAAATGGCAATGGGCGCGTAGTATTCCACTTCTGCGACCATTTTTTTCATCAGTCCTTCGGATATTTTGAAAGGAATGATATGATGAATAAAACCGTAGAGATAAATAGGCAGTGCCAAAGTCAGTCCAATTACCGAAGTGAGCAACTGACGGATGAACATCGTGGAACGAAACCTGCGATCCAGAAAGGAAGATTTTATGGCCAGCCGCTCTATCTGCCAGTAAACACGATCTGTCAATTCCTCAATCTGCCTGAATTGTTCCGGGTCATTTCGTTCTATCCAATGCACCCTGGCATTGATGGCTGACAATAATTCAATTCTTCTTTCAAAACGGGATCCGCTCCCCACATACGCGTTATCCAGTGTTGCTGCAATCTTATCCGTCAACGTTTCTGCCACTTTACTGTCTGCCGCTACAAGTAACCCGGACAAACCTGCTCTGAACTGATCCGTGAGCAAGCGGGCTGCTTTTAAGCGATCCTGTTTGAATAACTCAAGATACGGAAGAGGATCAATTGGTTTTCCGACGCGTACCAAAACGGACGAACGGAACTTATCCGGCTGCTGGTAAACAATCCCGATGGGAATAACTTTAACGCCCAATTTCCCTTCGTTGCGCTCTTCTGTTTGCAATACAATTCGTGCCGTACCCGATTTCAATTTGCGCAGGAACCGTTCGGCATAACTACTCCCTTCCGGAAATATCGCCAGTGTCTTTCCACTTTCCAGTAACCGATAGCATTGTTCAAACGAATCCTCATTGGAAACGCCTTCAACCTTGCCATCTGAGGAGCGGTTGATCGGAATTAAACCAAGTGCATGTAAAAACCTGCGTTTTAACGGCGTATTGAAGAAGGTTCCTTTCGCCATAAAATAAACCGGCTCGCGCGATGCCGCTCCAACGATCCAGGCATCCATGATGGTGTTCGGGTGATTCGCAATCAGAACTTTCGGTCCTTCATAATTGAGATGCTCCCTCCCTTTGAAGGTCAAACGGCGGTAATAGAAGAACATACCGATTCGCAGCAATATTTTCAAAAAGCCGTAAAGCATCAGTCGAAGTTAAGAATTCTTCCGAGAGTCGCTTATTGTGTTTACTTTTGAGTGATGGAAATTGCTTACCTCAAAGGAAATGACGGAAAGGCTATTATTGCCCTGGGAAACGAGGATCAATTAATCCTTCGTGGCGGAGAACTTGCGTCCATTGACTCCTTTCTTGAAAAACACAAAGGGGACTGGATTTTCACTGCGCTCAGTTATGATCTCAAGGTAAGCTTACACCACATGCCTTCATCCAATCCGGATCGGATTCATTTCCCGGATGCCGTCTTTTTTGTCCCGAAAATCGTTGTACAGGTAGAAAACGGAAAACTGAACTACCGCAAAGGAAGCACAGATCCCGAAACAAATGCCCTGATTGCAAAACTGATTGCTCCGGACTTCCAAAAAGAAGGTCTGTCAAAAGAATTACTGCCTACCACTTCCAGAGCAGCGTATATCGAACACGTTCAAGCGCTGCAGAATGAATTACAGTACGGCAATATTTATGAGATCAATTATTGCCAGGAGTTCTTTGCAGAAGGGATCCAAATAAAAGACGAGATCAATTTTTTCAAGACCCTGAACAGTTACACGGAGACTCCTTTTGCGGCGTATCTCCGGCTTCCTGATTTCAGCGTGTTTTGCGCCAGTCCCGAACGATTTTTAAAGAAGGAAGGAAAGCGATTGCTTTCTCAACCTATAAAAGGAACGATCAAAAGAGGTAAAACCGAAGCTGAAGATGAGGCTCTGAAAACGCAGTTACTCAATGACCCGAAGGAACGTTCTGAAAATGTAATGATCGTTGATCTGGTTCGAAATGACCTTTCCATGCTGGCCACCCGTGGCTCTGTGCATGTGGATGAACTGTTCGGAATTTACAGTTTTAAAACGGTACACCAGATGATTTCAACCGTTTCGTGCGAACTGAAAGATCAGCTTTCGTTTACAGATATTTTACGCGCTACTTTTCCAATGGGTTCCATGACCGGAGCACCGAAACGCAGTGCCATGCAATTAAT
>QKAV01000046.1 GCA_003247185.1 Crocinitomicaceae bacterium | reverse complement strand
AGGTTTGAATAGACACCATTCGATACTTCTTCTGACAATTCTATATTTACGTGATTTTCGTTTTTATTTTCCATAACTCAAATTTACAAAAATCGACTCATTTCTTCATCAATTGATTTCCTGAGATCGATGAGTCTCTTTGCGTAGTTCGCCAACTCCCGTTCCTCCTCAGTTTCCAATGGTAATGGTCTCACCGGAATTGGGCTTCCATTTTCATCCACTGAAACAAACACAATAACGTTACTGAATTCTCCTTCTCTTACTTCTCTTGAGTAAACATCTACCGCAATATGAATACTGGTTCTTCCGGTGTAAATGACCTTCGCATTAACTTTCACTATTGCACCTATGGCGATTGGCCGGTAAAATCGAATACCTCCGACATAAACTGTTACACAATAGTTGGAAGCATAATGACTGGCACAGGCATATGCCGTCTGATCGATCCATTTCATTACCTGACCTCCATGAACCTTCCCTCCGAAATTAACATCCGTGGGTTCGCTTATAAATTGAAAGGAAATAAATCGATTGTCCTCCATTCTGTATAGTTTAACTCCTGTTAAAGTAGGAAAAGTTCAGCGCAAAAAAAAGAGGAACTTTCGTTCCTCTTTTCAGAATTTATGATTGAAGATTATTCAGCATCTTCTTCCACCATTTCACCAAGTTTAGCTTTTGATCCAACTAATACTTTCTGGAAATCTCTCATTCCTGTACCAGCAGGGATCAGGTGACCAACGATAACGTTCTCTTTAAGACCCATCAGTTGATCTTGCTTACCTGAGATTGCAGCTTCGTTCAACACTTTTGTTGTTTCCTGGAAGGAAGCAGCAGAGATGAACGATTGTGTTTGCAATGATGCTCTGGTAATACCTTGAAGCAATGGTGTGGATGTTGCAGGAACTGCATCACGAGACTCAACCAATTTCTTGTCTTCTCTCGTCAATTGTGAATTCACATCTCTTAAGCGACGTGCAGTTACAATTTGTCCTGCTCTCAACTCACTTGATTCTCCGGCATCAACAACTACCTTCATTCCGAAGATCGAATCGTTTTCTTCCATGATATCCGCTTTATGAACAGATTGACCTTCGAGGAACTTCGTATCCCCTGCGTCGATGATCTGTGCTTTAAGCATCATTTGGCGTACGATTACTTCAAAGTGCTTGTCGTTGATCTTCACCCCTTGCAGACGATATACCTCCTGAATCTCATTTACGAGGTATTCCTGAACCGCTGTAGGTCCTTGAATATTCAGAATATCATTTGGTGTGATCGCCCCAACAGAAAGTGACTGACCTGCCTTAACGAAGTCATTTTCCTGAACCAGGATATGCTTAGAAAGCGGAACCAAATACTTGCGTACTTCACCTGTTTTCGAAGTAATCTTGATCTCTCTGTTACCACGCTTGATTTTACCGTATTCAGCCACCCCATCAATCTCAGAAACAACTGCCGGATTTGAAGGGTTACGTGCTTCGAACAATTCCGTTACACGTGGAAGACCTCCGGTAATATCTCCGGATTTACCTGCTCTACGAGGAATCTTAACAATGATATCTCCTTCGTTGATTGTATCCCCTTCATTTACAGAAATGTGGGCATCTACAGGAAGGTTATATTCCTTGATCACTTCCTTCGTTTTCGGATCGATAACGTGGATCGCAGGGTTTTTCTTCTTATCTCTTGATTCGGTAATTACTTTTTCAGTAAATCCTGTTTGTTCATCGACTTCTTCACGGTAAGTGATACCTTCAATTACATTGTCAAATACCAGTTTACCTTTCGCTTCTGAAACGATTACTGCGTTATATGGATCCCATTTACAGATCACATCACCACGCTTCACTTTCGCTTTACTGTCAACAAAGATTTCAGCACCATAAGGAATGTTAGCTGTCATTGAAATATTTCCTTTGTTATCAGTTAATTTCAATTCAGCAGAACGTCCCACTACAACTTCTACTTTACTTCCGTCTTTCGTCGTTCTTGTAATCGTTCTTAATTCGTCGATCTCAAGTGTACCATCTGTTTTTGCTTTCAAGTCAGACTCATCAGCAATGTTCGATGCAGTACCCCCAACGTGGAATGTACGAAGTGTAAGCTGTGTTCCAGGTTCTCCAATCGACTGTGCAGCGATAACCCCAACAGCATCCCCCATTTCAGCAACACGGTGAGTTGCAAGGTTTCGTCCGTAACATTTCGAACAAACTCCTCTACGCATTTCACATGTCAATACCGAACGGATTTCTACTTCATCTATATCCGCTTTTTCGATTTTATCAGCAATATCTTCTGAAATGATTTCACCGCTTTCCACGATCAATTCGTCTGTATCCGGGTGGTAGATATCCTGAAGGGAAGTTCTACCTAAGATACGATCTCTCAATGGTTCAACGATCTCATCATTTTTCTTCAATGCAGTTGCAACCAATCCACGCAGTGTACCACAGTCATCTGAGTTGATCACCACATCCTGTGCAACGTCAACCAAACGACGGGTAAGGTAACCAGCATCGGCAGTTTTAAGGGCCGTATCCGCAAGTCCTTTACGCGCACCGTGAGTAGAAATAAAGTACTCAAGGATTGAAAGACCTTCCTTAAAGTTTGAAAGGATCGGATTCTCGATGATATCCTGAGCTGATGCTCCTGATTTTTGAGGTTTCGCCATCAATCCACGCATTCCTGAAAGCTGACGAATCTGCTCTTTGGAACCACGTGCACCGGAATCGTACATCATGTAGATAGAGTTGAAACCTTGACGGTCACTCTTCAATTGCTCCATTAATGTATGCGTCAGGCGAGAATTGGTATGCGTCCAGATATCAATGATCTGGTTGTAACGCTCATTGTTAGTGATAAGACCCATGTTATAGTTCATCATAACGTCTTTCACTTCCTCTTCAGCTTTGGAAACCAGTTCTTCTTTTTCCTTAGGGATAATAATATCATCCAGGTTGAATGACAAACCACCCTTGAAGGCCATGTAATAACCAAGTTCCTTAATATCATCCAGGAATTGAGCTGTTCTTGACGTACCACATACTTTTAATACGTGTCCGATCATATCACGAAGTGCTTTCTTCGTCATTACATCATTGATGTAACCCGCTTCTGTAGGCACTTTTTCGTTGAATAATATGCGACCACAAGTAGTCTCGATCATGCGAAGTTCAGGCTCTCCGTTCTCATTAAGATCGTATGTACGAACTTTAATGTGTGCATGAAGATCCAATTTACCTTCGTTGTTTGCAATAATTACTTCTTCAGGAGAGTAGAATACACCACCTTCACCTTTAACCACATCTTCCTTACTCGATTTTTTACCTTTTGTAATATAGTAAAGACCAAGTACCATGTCCTGAGAAGGTACGGCAATAGGAGCACCGTTCGCAGGGTTAAGAATGTTGTGAGAAGCAAGCATTAACAACTGAGCCTCAAGAATAGCTGCATTACCCAAAGGTAAGTGAACCGCCATCTGGTCACCGTCGAAATCGGCGTTGAAGGCTGTTGTTACAAGTGGGTGAAGACGAATCGCTTTTCCTTCGATCAGTTTTGGTTGGAATGACTGAATACCCAAACGGTGAAGAGTAGGGGCACGGTTAAGTAGTACCGGGTGACCTTTCAATACATTTTCCAGGATATCCCATACAACCGGCTCTTTACGATCAACGATTTTCTTCGCTGACTTCACGGTTTTTACAATTCCACGCTCAATCATCTTACGGATGATGAATGGTTTGTATAATTCAGCTGCCATATCTTTTGGCAGACCACACTCATGTAATTTCAAATCCGGACCAACGACGATTACCGAACGTGCTGAATAATCCACACGTTTACCAAGTAGGTTTTGACGGAAACGTCCTTGTTTACCTTTCAATGAATCAGAAAGTGATTTCAATGGACGATTAGACTCAGTTTTAACAGCAGATGCTTTTCTTGAGTTATCGAACAATGAATCCACAGCTTCCTGAAGCATACGTTTTTCGTTACGCAGGATTACCTCAGGAGCTTTGATTTCGATCAAACGCTTCAAACGGTTGTTACGAATGATCACACGACGGTATAAGTCGTTCAAATCTGAAGTTGCAAAACGACCACCATCCAATGGAACCAATGGACGCAATTCAGGTGGAATAACCGGAACAACTTTAACAATCATCCATTCCGGACGATTTTCGATGCGACCGATAGATTCACGCATTGCTTCAACTACCTGAAGACGCTTAAGCGCTTCATTTTTACGTTGAACAGACGTTTCAGTATTCGCCTGGTGACGCAATTGGTAAGATGTTTCATCCAAATCAAGATTTCTCAGCAAATCGTAAAGTGCTTCAGCACCCATTTTCGCGATGAACTTGTTCGGATCCGTATCTTCCAGGTATTGGTTTTCCTTTGGAAGCGTATCCAGAATATCCAAATACTCTTCTTCTGTAAGGAAATCCAATTGAGTCAATTCAGATCCGTCAAGGTTTTTAGCAATACCTGCCTGGATTACTACATAACGCTCGTAATAAATGATCTGATCCAACTTCTTGGTAGGAAGACCTAATAGGTAACCAATTTTATTTGGTAAAGAACGGAAGTACCAAATGTGCGCTACAGGAACAACCAATGAAATGTGTCCCATACGCTCACGACGTACTTTCTTTTCAGTTACCTCTACACCACAACGATCACAAACGATTCCTTTGTATCGGATTCTTTTGTATTTACCACAGTGGCACTCATAATCCTTCACAGGACCGAAGATTCTTTCACAGAATAAACCGTCGCGCTCAGGCTTGTAAGTTCTATAGTTAATTGTTTCCGGTTTAAGCACTTCACCACTTGATTTCTCAAGGATAGATTCAGGTGAAGCCAACGAGATCGTAATCCTGTTGAAGCTGCTTTGATTTTTCGGAGTTTCTTTTCTGTAAGCCATAATCTTGCTTGTTATCTCATTAAACTACTGACGATTAATCCATTGTTACATCAAGGCAAAGACCTCTCAATTCATGCAACAATACGTTGAACGACTCAGGAATTCCTGGTTCAGGGATGTTATCTCCTTTAACGATCGCTTCATAAGCTCTCGCACGTCCCATAACATCGTCAGACTTAATAGTAAGGATCTCTTGTAGGATGTTCGCCGCACCAAATGCTTCAAGTGCCCAAACCTCCATCTCACCAAATCGCTGACCTCCGAACTGAGCTTTACCTCCAAGCGGTTGTTGCGTAATAAGTGAGTATGGTCCGATTGAACGAGCGTGCATTTTGTCGTCTACCATGTGAGAAAGTTTCAACATGTAGATCACCCCAACAGTCGCCGGTTGGTGGAAACGCTCTCCTGTACCTCCATCGTAAAGGTATGTTTTACCTGAACGTGGAACTCCGGCTTTCTCTGTCCAATCATTGATTTCATCCGGGTGAGCCCCGTCGAAAATAGGTGTAGCGAATTTCACCCCTAGTTTTTCTCCTGCCCAACCAAGAACAGTTTCATAAATTTGTCCAAGGTTCATACGAGAAGGTACCCCTAGTGGGTTCAATACGATATCAACAGGTGTTCCGTCTTCCAGGAATGGCATATCTTCCTGACGAACGATATTCGCAACGATCCCTTTGTTACCGTGACGACCTGCCATCTTATCACCTACTTTCAATTTACGTTTCTTAGCTACGTATACTTTTGCCATTTTCACAATACCTGCTGGCAGCTCATCTCCAACTGAGATGTGGAACTTCTTACGCTTATATGCTCCAAGAAGATCGTTTGCCTTAATTGTGAAATTGTGGATCAAGCGACCTACCAATGAATTGATTTTCGCATCACCTGTCCATTCGGTCGGGTTGATAATCGTGTAATCAATCACACCAAGGTTCTTAGCTGAGAACTTCGTTCCTTTTTTGATGATTTCTTCTTTGAAGTTATTGAAAACTCCGGCAGATTTCTCTTCACCAAGGATATCCAAAAGCTTGTCAACCAGACGTTTTTTCAATTCAGCGTAATCCTTTTCGTATTCAGCATCAAGACTTTCCAATACCGGTTTGTCCTGCGCTTTTGCCTTACGATCTTTAATTGCTCTTGAGAACAATTTTTTATCGATAACAACACCACGAAGTGACGGACCGGCTTTCAATGAAGCGTCTTTCACATCTCCTGCTTTATCACCGAAGATTGCACGAAGAAGTTTTTCTTCCGGAGACGGATCTGTTTCACCTTTCGGAGTAATCTTACCGATCAGGATATCACCTTCACGAATTTCTGCTCCTATTCTGATCAATCCGTTTTCGTCAAGATCCTTCGTTGCATCCTCGCTTACGTTAGGAATATCAGCTGTAAGTTCCTCCATTCCACGTTTTGTATCACGTACATCAAGAGAATACTCATCAATATGAATTGAAGTAAAGATATCTTCACGAACCACGCGCTCAGAAATAACGATCGCATCCTCGAAGTTATATCCTTTCCAAGGCATGAACGCCACTTTCAGGTTTTGACCAAGAGCCAACTCACCTTGCTGTGTTGCATAACCTTCACAAAGTACCTGCCCTCTTTCAACTTTATCACCTTTTTGTACAATCGGTTTCAAGTTGATACAAGTTCCCTGGTTCGTTTTACTGAACTTCGTAAGCGGATAACGTTTCACTTCATCATCGAAGCTAACCAACTTATCTTCTTTCGTCCAGTTGTAACGAATTACGATCTCGTTAGAGTCTACATATTCTACCACACCTTCACCTTCAGCATTGATCAATACACGTGAATCACGAGCTACCAATTCTTCAATTCCTGTTCCCACAATCGGAGACGCAGGGCGAAGTAACGGAACTGCCTGACGTTGCATGTTTGATCCCATCAGCGCACGGTTGGCGTCATCGTGCTCAAGGAAAGGAATAGATGATGCCGCGATCGAAGCGATCTGATTGGCACCAACGTCCATCAAATTCAATTCTTTCGGATCAACAACCGGGAAGTCACCTTCGTAACGTGCCTTCACTACTTCTGTAAGGAAGTTTCCTTTGTCATCCACTTTTGCATTTGCCTGAGCGATCATTTTTGCATCTTCTTCTTCAGCAGACACATAAATCGGCTCGCTCTTCACATCAACTTTACCGTCTTTTACTTCACGGTAAGGCGTTTCAATGAATCCTAGTTTATTCACTTTCGCAAACACACAAAGAGAAGAGATCAAACCGATGTTTGGTCCTTCCGGTGTTTCGATTGTACATAAACGACCGTAGTGTGTGTAGTGAACGTCACGCACCTCGAATCCTGCACGCTCACGTGATAAACCACCAGGCCCCAGTGCAGACAAACGACGTTTGTGAGTTACCTCTGAAAGTGGATTGGTTTGATCCATGAACTGAGATAACTGGTTCGTTCCGAAGAATGAGTTAATCACAGACGAAAGTGTCTTCGCGTTAATCAAGTCAATCGGAGTGAAGACTTCATTGTCACGTACGTTCATTCTTTCACGAATTGTTCTTGCCATACGAGCAAGACCAACACCAAACTGTGCATACAATTGCTCACCAACTGTACGAACACGTCTGTTAGAAAGGTGATCGATATCATCAACATCTGCTTTAGAGTTAATCAATTCGATCAAATATTTTACGATAAGAATAATATCATCTTTTGTAAGTACACGTGATGTTTCATCCATACTTACACCAAGCTTTTTATTCAGACGGAAACGACCAACTTCCCCAAGATCGTATCTCGTATCTGAGAAGAAAAGCTTTTCGAATACTCCCTTCGCAGTTTCATAATCAGGTGGTTCAGCATTACGAAGCTGACGGTAGATATGTTCAACTGCCTCTTTTTCGGAGTTTGAAGTATCCTTTTGAAGTGTATTATAGATAATCGTGAAATCAGCCGTGTTTACATCCTCTTTGTGAAGGATAATTGTTTTAGCGCCCGAATCAACGATCAGATCAATATGATCCTGCTCTAAAACTGTCTCACGATCCAATAACACTTCGTTTCTTTCAATAGAAACTACCTCTCCGGTATCTTCATCCACGAAATCTTCCACCCATGTTTTCAAAACACGTGCAGCCAATTTTCTACCAATTGCACCTTTAAGGTTTGCTTTCGTTGTTTTAATTTCTTCAGCCAAACCGAAAAGATCCAGAATATCTTTATCTGATTCATATCCAATCGCGCGGAACAAAGTTGTAACAGGTAACTTTTTCTTACGATCGATATATGCATACATTACGCTATTGATATCTGTTGCAAACTCGATCCATGAACCTTTGAAAGGAATCACACGACCAGAATACAATTTAGTACCATTAGCGTGACGACTTTGTCCAAAGAATACGCCCGGAGAACGGTGCAACTGAGAAACAATAACACGTTCCGCACCATTTACTACGAATGATCCTTTAGGAGTCATATATGGAATTGTACCCAGGTACACATCCTGCACGATAGTTTCAAAATCCTCGTGTTCAGGATCAGTACAGTACAACTTTAATTTTGCTTTAAGAGGGACACTGTATGTCAAACCACGATCGATACATTCTTCGATCGTATAGCGTGGTGGATCAATAAAGTAATCCAGGAATTCCAATACGAATTGATTTCTGGTATCCGTAATTGGAAAGTTTTCTGCGAATACTTTGTAAAGTCCTTCGCTTTCTCTGTTCTCTGGAGTCGTTTCCAATTGGAAGAACTCCTGAAATGATTTTAATTGAATATCCAGAAAATCAGGATAATCAAGTTGACTTTTGCTTGAAGCAAAATTCACTCTTCGGGAAGTTTTGTTTGATGTTGCCAAGGCCAAACGTTTTTAAGTGAAAAAAAAGCACTAAAAGGGCAATAATGCCCAAAAATAGGAATAGGCATCCCGACATTTCGTCGGGACACCTCTCCAAAAAATTAATTGTAAAGATTACTTGATCTCAACTTGAGCTCCAGCTTCTTCAAGTGATTTCTTAAGACCTTCTGCTTCGTCTTTAGAAACTCCTTCTTTCAAAGTTGCAGGTGCTCCGTCTACCATATCTTTAGCTTCTTTCAAACCAGCTCCAGTTAATTCTTTCACTAGTTTAACAACTGCAAGTTTAGATGCTCCTGCGTCTTTAAGGATTACATCAAACTCAGTTTTCTCTTCAGCAGCTTCACCACCACCAGCAGCACCACCACCAGCAGCAACTGCAACTGCAGCAGCAGCAGGCTCGATACCGTACTCGTCTTTAAGGATGTTTGCTAATTCGTTAACTTCTTTAACTGTTAAGTTAACTAGAGCTTCTGCCATTTCTTTCAAATCCGCCATTTTTATTTAATTTAAATAGGTTCTAAAAATAATTTTAATTTATTATGCTCTCTCTTCGAGCGTTTTAAGGATACCAGCGATCTTTCCGCCAGCTCCTTTAAGTCCAGATACAACATTTTTCGCTGGACTTTGAAGCAATCCAATAATTTCTCCAAGCAATTCTTCTTTGCTCTTGATTTCGCTAAGAGCTTTCAATTGATCATCACCGATAAAAACTGCCTCCTCAATATATGCTCCTTTAAGGATTGGTTTAGCATTTTTCTTACGGAAATCTTCGATCAATTTTGCCGGAGCATTACCAACTTCAGAAAACATGATAGAAGTTGCACCTTTAAGAACTGTATTCAGATCTCCAAAGTTTTTATCTTCTACACGCTCCATTGCTTTAGCCAACAACGCATTTTTTACAACACGCATTTTAATATTGGAGTTAAAGCATCTTCTTCTTAGGTTGTTTACTACTTCAACAGTCAATTCAGATGTATCTGCCAAATAGATAACATTGTTATTCGCTAGATCAGCTGCCAAGTCATCTACGTACTTTTCTTTTTGTTCTTTTGTCATGATTCAAAGTTTTACGCAATTAATGACTTCGTGTCTATCTGAATACCAGGGCTCATTGTTGAGCTGATGTAAACGCTCTTGATGTAAGTTCCTTTGGCAGCAGACGGTTTCATCTTGATAAGTGTTTGGATCAACTCATGCGCGTTTTCTCTCAACATATTACCTTCGAAACTCACCTTACCTACAGCAGAATGCACGATACCGTACTTATCTACTTTAAAATCAATCTTACCAGCTTTTACTTCGCTAACAGCTTTACCGACTTCCATCGTTACTGTACCAGTCTTAGGGTTTGGCATAAGCCCTCTTGGTCCAAGAATACGACCCAAAGCACCTACTTTACCCATAACTGCAGGCATAGTAACAATTACATCGATATCAGTCCAACCACCTTTGATTTTGTCAATGTACTCATCCAAACCAACATAGTCAGCACCAGCAGCTTTTGCTTCCTCTTCCTTATCAGGTGTACATAAAACAAGAACTTTCATGTCTTTACCTGTTCCGTGAGGTAGAGCTACCGTACCACGTACCATTTGATTTGCTTTACGAGGATCTACTCCTAAACGCACAGCGACATCCACAGAGGCGTCGAATTTAGCATTTGAAACTTCCTTAACTAAATTACATGCGTCAGTCAAGGAATAAGCTTTATTGGCATCAATCTTAGCCAAAGCTTCTTTTCTCTTTTTAGATATTCTTCCCATAACTTTAACAATTATTTAGTTTCAGGTGCTTCACCACCTTTTACTACTACCCCCATACTTCTTGCTGTACCGGCAACCATGCGCATTGCAGAGTCAACAGTAAAGCAATTCATATCTTGCAGCTTATCCTGTGCGATTACACGAATTAAGTCCCAAGAAACTGTCGCAACTTTTTGACGATTTGGTTCTGATGAACCTTTCTTGATTTTGGCCTGTTCCATAATCTGAACAGCTGCCGGAGGAGTTTTAATTACGAAATCAAAGGATTTGTCGCTATATACCGTAATTACTGCCGGTAATACCTTTCCAGGTTTATCCTGAGTTCTGGCATTAAACTGCTTACAGAACTCCATGATGTTCACCCCTTTCGCACCGAGTGCCGGTCCTACTGGAGGAGCTGGATTGGCTGCACCACCTTTGATCTGTAATTTGATCAAACCTGCTACTTCTTTAGCCATTGTATTTAAATTATGTAGTCAAACGTGAATAATTGCGGGAAGCTTTAATCGCTTTCTTCACTCCTACGGGTTAATATGCAAATTAAACTTCTTTCTCTACCTGCATGTAGCTAAGCTCAAGTAGATTCTTTCTACCAAAGATCTTAACCATCACTTTCAGTTTCTTTTTCTCTTCGTTGATCTCATCAATCACTCCACTGAAGTTATTGAACGGACCATCGATTACCTTAACAGACTCTCCAACAACAAAAGGAATCTTCATTTCTTCTTCTGTTTCAGAAAGCTCGTCAACTTTTCCAAGGATTCTATTTACCTCAGACAAACGCATCGGTACGGGATCACCACCTTTTTCACTACCCAGAAATCCGATAACATTCGGAATTCCTTTGATTACGTGTGGAACCTCTCCTACAAGAGCTGCCTCAACTAACACATATCCCGGAAGATATGCTTTCTCCTTGCTAACTTTTTTACCGTTTCTGATTTGGAAAACCTTCTCAGTAGGGATCAAAATTTGTCCAACATAGTCGTCCAGTTTCAAGCGAGCGATTTCAAGATCCAGATATTCCTTTACCTTTTTCTCTTTACCACTGATTGCACGGACAACATACCAACGCTTCTTAATTTCTTCCATGATCTCTCTCAACGGATTACATTCTATAAATCAATCCCAAAACACCTTTCCAGAAAGAGTCTTTATCTCCGGTAATACCGAAAACGAAATCCATTCCGAAAATGATAAGTGCTATAATTATCGAAGCAGAGACAACGATAATCGTATTACTCTGCAATTCCTTCCAGGTAGGCCAAGAAACATTGTGTACCATTTCGGTAACTGTTTCATTGATGTATTCTCTGAATTTAGACATTTCTTCTATTTTGCACGGGCGGTAGGATTCGAACCCACGACCAATGGTTTTGGAGACCACTACTCTACCAGCTGAGCTACACCCGTATAAAAAGGGGAGCGAACTCCCCTTTATAAACTCAATATATAACTTTATTAAGCGATAATCTCAGTAACCTGACCAGCACCTACTGTTCTACCACCCTCACGGATAGCGAAACGAAGTCCTTTGTCCATAGCTACCGGTACGATCAACTTAACTGTAATAGTTACGTTGTCACCTGGCATTACCATCTCACGACCATCAGTCAAGAAGATTTCACCAGTTACGTCAGTTGTTCTGAAGTAGAACTGAGGACGGTATTTGTTGTGGAAAGGAGTGTGACGACCACCTTCTTCTTTCTTCAATACGTAGATCTCAGCTTTAAATTCAGTGTGAGGAGTTGTTGATCCTGGTTTACAAATAACCATTCCACGTTTGATATCAGATTTCTCGATACCACGCAACAACAATCCTACGTTATCTCCAGCTTCACCTCTGTCAAGGATCTTACGGAACATCTCAACTCCAGTTACTGTAGAAGTCAATTTCTCAGCACCCATACCTAAGATCTCAACTGGATCTCCAGAGTTGATAACACCTGTTTCGATACGACCTGTAGCAACTGTACCACGACCTGTAATCGTAAATACGTCCTCTACCGGCATCAAGAATGGCTTATCAACATCACGTGGAGGAAGCTCGATATAGCTATCAACAGCATCCATCAATTCGTTTACTGTAGCAACCCACTTCTCTTCTCCGTTCAATGCTCCAAGAGCTGAACCTTGAATTACTGGTGCGTTATCTCCATCGTAATCATAGAATGAAAGCAATTCACGAATCTCCATTTCAACAAGCTCTAAAAGCTCTGGATCGTCAACCATATCCACTTTATTCATGAATACAACGATTCTTGGAACTCCTACCTGACGTCCTAGAAGGATGTGCTCACGAGTTTGTGGCATTGGACCATCTGTAGCAGCAACTACAAGAATTGCTCCGTCCATCTGAGCAGCACCAGTTACCATGTTCTTTACGTAATCGGCGTGACCTGGACAGTCAACGTGCGCGTAGTGACGATTCTTAGTTTCGTACTCAATGTGTGAAGTATTAATAGTAATACCACGCTCTTTTTCCTCCGGTGCGTTATCAATAGAAGAGAAATCACGAGATTGAGCAAGACCTTGAGCTGCAAGAACGCTAGAAATAGCAGCAGTCAAAGTAGTTTTTCCGTGGTCAACGTGACCAATTGTTCCGATGTTAACGTGTGGTTTGGAACGATTGAAATTTTCCTTAGCCATTTGTTCTTTTTGTTACTTAGTTATTAATTAAAACCTTTATATATGCAAAATTTCACCCCCTACGGGTGATTTTTTCATTCAACTCATAGAGCCAATGACGAGAATTGAACTCGTGACCTCTTCCTTACCAAGGAAGCGCTCTACCCCTGAGCTACACCGGCACTAAAAAAAGTTCTTTCAAAAAAATGAGCGGGAGACGAGATTCGAACTCGCGACCCTCAGCTTGGAAGGCTGACGCTCTACCAACTGAGCTACTCCCGCTTATAATCTTTTGTGGGGAGAGCAGGATTCGAACCTACGAAGGCGTAGCCAGCAGATTTACAGTCTGCCCTCGTTGACCGCTTGAGTATCTCCCCAAAAATTATGTTGAGCCGATGGAGGGACTCGAACCCCCGACCTGCTGATTACAAATCAGCTGCTCTAGCCAGCTGAGCTACATCGGCACATGTTGGTAAACATTATTTGAAAGAACTTCTTTAATTGTTTTTCCCCAATTGGGGAGTGCAAATGTATGAAAGAAATTATTAATTGCAAGCAGAAAAAATATTTTTTTTCAAAAAAAAAGACGCCTAAAAGGCGTCCATTAAATTATGCTATTTATAATCAATGTTTTAGCTTCTTGCTTTATGTTTTTCAACTTGTCGTTTTAACGCGTCCACTGCTGAATCTGCTGCTTCCTCAAACGTTTTACATTGCTTTTTAGCAAACAATTCATGCCCTGGAATCAAAATCTTAACTTCCGCGATTTTATTTTCCTTTTCAGCACTCTTATCTAACCTTAAGAATACTTCACTTGAAATAATCCCGTCATTCATTAATTCCAGTTTCTTCACTTTGTCGTGAATAAAATCTACCAACTTCTGGTCTGCTGTAAAATGAACCGTATTCACTTTGAAATCCATAATCTTACATTTTGCGCCCTCTGGGATGAGCCTGTGAATATATTTTTGTTATCTCCGCAAAGGAATTATGAGTATAAACCTGTGTTGCCGCTAATCCAGAATGCCCCAGCAATTCTTTAATAACTTCAATTCCCGCCCCGTTATTCAACAAATGCGTTGCGAAAGTATGCCGCAATACATGGGGACTTTTTACACTCACATCCGATGCTAGAGAAAGATAATGATTAATTTTTCTGTACACAAACACCGGATACAACTTTTTACCATTTTTTAAGGAAAAGAGATATTCACTTTTCTTGTAGTCGTTAAATTCCTTCTCTTTTACAAAAGACTGCAACTCGGAAAAAAAAGATGAACTGATCGGAATGATGCGCTCTTTTTTACGTTTTCCGACTACCCGGATCTGGTCATTTCTTAGATCCGTAATCTTAAGATTAATAAGTTCACTTAATCGGATTCCGGTATGATAAAAAGTTTCCAATATCATGCGGTCCATTCGGGAATCAAATGAATCATTGAATACACTTTGCAAATGCTCGTCCTTTAGCTCGGATTTTTTTGCAAATGCCGGTAGTCTCTTTTCCTTTTTAGGTCCTTTAACAAGAGACATCGGTGTAGACGAACGGAGCCCATTTGCAACCATCCACTCGAAGAAGGCTCTTAATGAGGATAACTTTCTGTTTACTGTAGCAGGTTTCAAACCTTCTTCCAACATGTCCACCATCCAGGCCCGAACATCTTTCATCGAAGCTTCGGCAACAGAGTTACCGGCAATAAACTCAGTAAAAAATTCAATATCCCTCCGGTAAGCCATCAATGTATGCTCACTGTAGCGTTTCTCGTATTTCAAATATTGAATAAACTGATCAATCATAAAATAAAAAAGGAGTCCCTAAAGACTCCTACGACAAAATCACATTGATTGTTTCAATCAGATTTCTGCAGACTGCATTCTTTGACGGTATGCAGCTTTAATTTTTTGTTGGCGACGTGTAATCGATGGTTTAGTAAACTCTTTACGATCACGAAGCTCACGAACAACACCTGTTCTGTCAAATTTCTTCTTGTACTTCTTAATCGCTCTTTCGATGTTTTCGCCTTCTTTAACCGGAATAATTAACATATCTTATTGTATTACTTTTTTCTCAAAAATGGACGGCAAATATAATTAGTTTTTATATAAAAACCTAATCTTTTAAAAGTTCTCTTGAAATTACCAATTTTTGGATCTCAGACGTTCCTTCTCCAATGGTCATCAATTTGGCATCACGCAAATACTTTTCCGCCGGATATTCTTTAGTATAACCGTATCCCCCCATGATCTGAACAGCTTCGTTCCCACACTTCACAGCAACCTCACTGGAATAGTATTTGGCAAACGCTCCCTGGCGTGTAACAGGCAGATGGTTATTCTTACTGTACGCAGCCTGGAATGTCAATAATTCTGCAGCCTCAACCTCTGTAGCCATATCCGCCAGCTTGAATGATATTGCCTGGAATTGCGCAATAGGTTGTCCAAATTGCTCTCTTTCCTTCGCATACTTCAACGCAGCTTCATACGCTCCGCGAGCTACTCCACAACTCAAAGCAGCAATCGAAATTCGTCCTCCATCCAAAACTTTCATGGCCTGAATGAATCCCATTCCTACTTCCCCAATCACATTCTCATTAGGGACTCTGCAGTTTTCAAATATCAATTCCGCAGTTTCACTTGCTCTA
>QKAV01000044.1 GCA_003247185.1 Crocinitomicaceae bacterium | reverse complement strand
ATACATCTAAAAAGTTGTACTCATTCGTCTTTTTATCCGAAATTGTCGGGATAACCTTAATAAGAGAATGATGGATCAGGATACCCTTATTTTATTACTTGCTTATGGTTTAACATGGAGTGTTTTGCTGCTGATAATCATAAAAATACCCGGTGCATTCCGAAGAATATGGTCGCATATACTATTTCAAGTTGCCTATACAGTCTATTGTTCAGACATATTTACAAGTGAAAGTCATAGCGATGCGTTAGCAAATTACATGCTTTTACTTTTCTTTTTAGCGATTCATTTCGTCTTTATACTGATACATTTTTTCTATTTGAGAAGAAAATATCAGGAAGAAGGGACAGAAAATTAGATTTCCCTTTTGTTTAACGATTTAATACAACTTATATTTGCTCAAATTAATCAACTAATCTTATGAAAAGAATTTTACTTTTTGCTGCTGTAATTTTTTCAGCCTCTCAATTTGCAAGCGCGCAATCATGTACACCGGATGCGCAGTACACATCACCAGGATTCTATCCTGATAGTACAACAGGAATTGCAACAGCTTGTGTTGGCGTTGCTTATGATCAGGTGATCACGATGGTAAGTCCAACGGACACAACTATTTCCGGGTTTACAATTCAGGTGGATAGTGTTATTATTAACAATGTATCCAATCTTCCTGCTGGTATTTCATTCGCCTGTGGTAGTGCTAACTGTACAATTTATCCGCAAGTGGATCCAAGTTCTTGTATTGATCTTTATGGTACTGCAGGGGCAGGAGATGTAGGTGATCATACAATTACCATTGAGTACACCGGGTATGTAACACTTTTCGGTTCACCACAGAGTTTGCCGTTGACAGAAAACTATAAATTAACTGTAGATAATTGTACTGCAGGTTTGCTTGAGTTAACAAGTCAGGATAAAAAATTGGTAAAGATTGTCGATATGACAGGAAGAGAGGTTAATCCTACACCAAATACACCTTTGATTTATATCTATAGCGACGGGTCTACAGAAAAAGTGGTACTTGTAGAAGAATAAAAGAAGTTAATAATTAAAAAGGGAAGGGCCTGCCGATTTATCGGCAGGCCCTTTTTAATAAACTTATCCACAATGTGTTATCTCTGACCAAGTATTGTATACATTTGCGCGGATAATTAATTTCACTAAACACATACCTATGAAAAAAAGATTACAAAAATACATGTTGGGAGCCACATTCCTGGTGGGGACGAACATGGCAATCGCGCAATGCGTATCGATTACTTGCCCGGCAGATATTACGGTATCGAATGATCCGGGAGTTTGCGGTGCTACTGTAACGTATTCAACTCCGGTTGGACAGAACAGTTGTGGTTCCCCTGCTTCTCAGACATTTAATTATACGTCAGCTGCGCTTCAAACTTTTACGGTTCCGGCCGGAGTAGATTCTATTCATATTGTTGCAACGGGTGCGCAGGGTGGATCTGTTACTACTACTTGTGCTGCAACCGGAGGTCTGGGAGCTAAGATGGAAGGAGATTTTGTTGTGACCCCCGGAGAAGTGATCTCCATTATGGTTGGCCAGCAAGGTTATACAAATGGTTCCGATGCCGGAGGAGGTGGCGGTACTTTTGTCGTACGCACCGGAAATGTTCTGCTGATTGCTGCCGGAGGAGGTGGCGGTGCTACTAATAATATTGGATCATGCGGTTCTAATCGCGACGGGTCAAATGCATCAATCACTACAAGCGGACTGTCGAGTGGAGACGGACTGGTTGCAGGAGGAATTAACGGAAATGGCGGCGGCGCGAGTTCCGGTTCTGGTGGCGGTGGCGGTGGTTTTCTTACGGATGGTACTGCCGGTTCAGGTTTAGCTAATAATAATGGAAAAGCATACGTGAACGGTGGTGCAGGTGGTACAGGAAATAATACCGACTCCGGAGGCTACGGCGGTGGAGGAGCAGGATGGTTCACTGGTGGTAACGGCGGCGGCGGCGGCGGTTATTCAGGTGGCGGTACAAGCGGTTCACAACCATATACCGGTGGTGGTGGTGGTGGTTCCTATAATGCAGGAACGAACCAGGTAAACGTGGCCGGGTTCCAGACAGGAAACGGACAGGTAATCATCTCTTATAATGACGGGCCTGCAACTACAACAATGTTACAAGGATTAGCAAGCGGTTCTGTTTTCCCAATTGGTGTTACTACTGTGGAATATCAGGTTTCTGATGGTGGTACTGATGTTCAGTCATGCTCTTTCACGGTGACTGTTAACGATACAGAAGCTCCTACAATGACTTGTCCTGCTAATATCACTGTAAATACAGATCCGGGACAATGTACGGCAGTAGTGTCATTCAGTGATCCCGTTCCAGCTGATAACTGTGGAGTAGCTACTAGTTCATGGACATCAGGTCTTGCAAGTGGGTCAGCTTTTCCGATTGGACAAACTGTTAATGAATACACTGTGGTTGATATAAACGGAAACACTGGTTTCTGCCAGACAACAGTTGAAGTAATTGACGCAGAAGGTCCGATTGGTTGTCCTTCAAATACAGATTACTGTGATTCCGTATTAGTGGGTTATGGATCATCATTTACAGATTGTAGCGGCGTATCTACAATCGCTTATACGCTTAGTGGTGTTACTACCGGTTCAGGAAGTGGTGATGGTGCAGGAGTTCCATTGAATGTGGGAGTTACAACTGTTTCTTATGATTTGACAGACGGTTTAGGTAATTCTTCAACTTGTTCTTTTGATATTACTGTTTTAACTCCGACAATAGTGACAGGTAGCTCTAGTCAGGATACAACTTGTGCAAATTATGCTCCTGCTCAATTAACAGGTACTCCTTCAGGTGGTACATGGTCGGGAACAGGTGTAACAGGAACAACTTTTGACCCTTCGGTTTCAGGAGTAGGTTCATTTGAGCTTGTGTATTCGTTTACAGAAACAAACGGATGTATATATACCGATACGATTACGCAGGTTGTACAAGGATGTGCTAATTTGTTAGAACTGGACGGAGATCAGGTAAATGTTCTTCCGAACCCGTCTAGCGGTATTTTCCATGTAAAAGCTACGGAAGGATTGACTATTGAAAGCTTCTTTGTAATGGATGTTAACGGAAAAGTTATCATCTCAAAAGAAGAAGGATTAAATAATGAAACAACTGTAGACCTTTCCTGGTATGAAAATGGGATTTACATTTTAACGATTCAAACCTCAAAAGGAAAAATCAGCAAAAAGTTGATTAAGAACTAATTGAATAATATGATTTTGAAAGGCGGTCCGAAAAGGCCGCCTTTTTTTATCTGAAATATCTACTTCTAAATTTTCAGGGATTTGACAGATAACTTAGTAACATTGTTTATTTTGTACCTATTCAATAGTTGAACCTATATTATATCATCTATCCATGGAGAAATTACCGGAAGTAACTGCATTATTAAACAATACCACTAATTGGAAAGAGGAGATGCTTCTTCTTCGGGAGTTGCTGCTTTCCTGCGGACTAACTGAAACCGTGAAATGGAGACAGGCCTGTTACATGTTTGGAAATCAAAATGTAGTGATATTAAGTTCCTTTAAAAATTATTGTGCGCTGAACTTCTTTAAAGGATCCCTTCTAAAGGATGAACTTGGATTGTTGACAAAAGCAGGAGAACATACGCAGGGAGGAAGACAAATGCGTTTTTCAGACTTATCAGAAATTCAGGGATATGAAGCCGAGATAAAAACCTACATTTTTGAAGCTATAGAAGTGGAAAAGGCAGGACTGAAAGTAGAAAATACAGGTTTAAAGGAGCTTAAATACCCGCTCGAATTATCGGAAAGATTCAAACTGGATTCAGAATTAAAAGATGCTTTTTTACGATTGACGCCGGGAAGGCAACGTGCATATATCATGCACTTTTCAGAGGCGAAACAGGCTGCAACCAGAATGAATCGAATTGATAAGATGAGAGAACGGATTCTGAAAGGAAAAGGAATGAATGATTGTATCTGTGGTCTATCGAAACGAATGCCCAATTGTGACGGTTCTCATAAAATGTTGAGATAAGGTACTGTTAATAACAATTTCATTTTGTAGATAGTTAATAATCAAATTGTTTTTCTGACTTTTGCGCTATATAATACTACGCTATGAAAAAAGACTTACTACGTTTGGCAATTTTGGCCATTGTTTCAGGATTTTCTGTTCATTCTTACTCCCAATGTGTTAATATAGATCCAATTTCTG
>QKAV01000067.1 GCA_003247185.1 Crocinitomicaceae bacterium | reverse complement strand
GAAGTACTGATATTTATCCCTGATATCTTCAGGGGTATCAATGAATGAAATTCGTTCTTCCTTCCCCATTGCAGAGAATGTATTCTTCACGAGATCAAGGAATGTTCTCGCTTTTCCGCTACCCAGGTTGTAAATACCTGATTGTACTTCATGCTCCATCAGGAACAAGCAGATTTCAACCACATCTTTTACATAGACAAAATCACGCAATTGCTCTCCATCCTTATACTCCGGGTTATGAGACCGGAACAATTTCATCCCTTCTGTTGCATTGATTTGATTGAACGCGTGAAAAATCACCGAAGCCATTCTGCCTTTGTGATACTCATTAGGACCATAGACGTTGAAAAACTTCAGACCCGCCCAAAACGGAGGAAATTCGGTTTGTTCCAATACCCATTTGTCAAAGTCATTTTTAGAATCCCCATAAGGATTCAATGGTTTCAACTTTGGAATAATGGCATGATCATCCTTGTATCCGAATTCGCCCAAACCATAAGTTGCCGCAGAACTTGCATACACTAATGGAATTTCGTGCTTTACACAGATATTCCAAACCATTTTTGAATAATCGACATTGAGTTCGTCGAAAATCTTTTTATCAAACTCTGTAGTATCCGTGCGCGCACCAATGTGGTAGATAAACTCTACTTCTTCGGCATAATCGTTCAGCCACTTTTCGAAGTCAGCACGGCCAACTTTTGCGATCAGTGTTTTACCTGCAAGATTTTCTTCTTTTTCTGTTTTCGAAAAATCGTCTACAACAACGATATCAGTATAACCGGCTTTATTTAAACGGCCAACCAGGCAGCTTCCGATAAATCCTGCCGCACCTGTAACTACAATCATGGTAATAAATTAAAAGAGTCCGTTAATCTCTGCGTCAATCGCATTGATGATCTTACCCAGGTCTTCCTGCGATTCCGGGAAATTATTATTGTCCACGTCAATGATCAGCAACTTCCCCTTATCATACGTGGAAATCCACGCCTCATAACGCTCATTCAATCGCTTCAGGTAATCCAAGCGAATACTTTCTTCATAATCCCTTCCTCTCCGTTGGATTTGATTTACCAGCGTCGGTACTCCTGCACGCAAATAAATCAAAAGGTCAGGTGCAGAAACAAAAGAATCCATCAGATTAAATAATGAAAAATAATTTTCAAAATCTCTGGTTGTCATCAAGCCCATAGAATGCAGGTTGGGAGCAAAAATATAGGCGTCTTCATAGATTGTTCTATCCTGAATAACCGTCTTCTCTGTTTTCTGAATTTCCTGAATTTGAGTGAATCGGCTATTTAAATAATAAACCTGCAAGTTAAAAGACCAACGTTGCATGTCTTCATAAAAATCATTCAAATACGGATTTTGTTCCACATCCTCGAAGTGGGTTTCCCATCCATAATGTTTTGCTAACTCCCTGGTTAACGTAGTTTTACCTGATCCAATATTTCCAGCTACAGCGATATGCATTTCCGACAGTTTTAGGACTGACTAAATTACAATAATTGAATTATTAATTAGACTTTTCCAAGGAGTATTTATACACAAAATCGCCACTTTTCAAATAAACCAATGAGCCTGATACTTTCAGGTCCTGAACATTAGATATGGGAAGCGAAACATTTACCGGATCTTCGTAAGTAATTGATTTATATTTTATTTCATGATCATTAAGCAATAAGTACACCCCTGTCTGATCTGCCGACAAAGCTCGCACGGCGCGATCATCAAGTCTTCCCACGAGTGCGCCGTAAAGATCAAAAATAAACACGCCCGAACTCGGGCAATTTAAGTACAGCCTCCCGCCACTCTCTATCATTTGAGCAACGTTTCCTTCACCAATAATGCTACGGACATTTTCTATAATGAAAGGAGCTACATTTTCTGATTCCGTATCAATCAGTAATAAGCGTGAATTAATATCATCAAAGACCCATACTTTATTAGACCTGTCCGACTTGGCAACTGTTGTAGCCGAAATGATGTCCCTGTCTCCGAGGCGAATACAATCCTCATTCTGAGCCAGGGTATTATCCATATAGCAAAGAATCTGTTGTTCGTCAGAAAAATAAACAAGCTTCATCGTGTTAATCACGATCAGGTCGCTTAATTCTCCAAGAGATTTGATGCTCTGAGAAAATTTCAGTGTTTTAGTCGAGTCGTACTTATTGACTACCCCCGCATCTGACACGTAGATGTTCTGCAAAATATCAACAGACCAAACGGCATTCTTTCCAAGCTTAACACTATCTTTCAAGTGCCAGTCGTAATGCTGGATTTCCTGCGCAAATGAGTCATTCAGAAGCAGAAGACAGAAAATAATATAGTTTAAAATCTTTTTCACATCAATTGAGTTCCTCCATCAATAGCAATAGTTGTTCCATTAATTCCCGGTTGTTTGACAGACGGGGAATCTTATTTTGACCTCCCAACTTACCTGAAGCCCTCAACCATTGATCAAACAATCCTCTTGGAGCCAAAATTATTTTCGGTCGCTTCAAGATAAAGTTATTTGATCGTTTTGCGTCATAATCCGAATTTAACCGGCGCAGTTCCTCATCCAAAAGAAGATTAAAGCGTTCTTTATCCTCCGGTTCAACAATAAATTCAATCAGCCATTCATGCGCCCCGCTTTCCCTATCCTTCATAAAGCAAGGTGCAACGGTATAATCCCTGACCTGAGCATTGGTTAAACTACACGCCTGTGCCAGAGCTTTTTCGGTATTCTCAACGATCAGTTCCTCTCCGAATGCATTGATAAAACTTTTTGTTCGTCCTGTAATTACAAAACGGTAAGGCAGAACAGATGTAAAGCGAATCGTATCTCCTAAAATATAACGCCACAATCCTCCGTTCGTTGTAATTACAACCGCATAATTTACATTCGGCTCAACCTGATCCAATGGCATCACAACCTTTGATGTCACACCTTCGAATGACTCCATCGGAATGAATTCGTAGAAAATCCCGTAATCCAGCATCAATAATAATTCATTGGAATCCTTCTGATCCTGAATTCCAAAGAACCCTTCAGACGCATTATAGGTCTCCACATAATTCATCCCCTCCTGCGGTATCAAACGGCTGAATTGTTCACGATACGGATCAAAACTGACTCCGCCGTGCATAAAAAGCTCCAGGTTGGGCCAAACCTCCTTCAGGTTATTTTTACCTGTAATTTCGAGAACTTTATTTGCCAAAACCATGGTCCAGCTTGGGACGCCTGCGATTATATATACATCATCATTGATCGTTGAATGCGCCATTCGTTCGATCTTTTCTTCCCACTCACTCAACAACGCAATTTCTTTAGCCGGAGTTCTTCTGATCTCGGCCCACCAGGGAAGATTCTTTACGATTATAGCAGAGAGATCTCCAAAATAAGAATCGTTTGACAATTGATTGATCTGGGCACTTCCACCTACAATCAAATGTCGACCGTTATATAATTTTCTGTTCGGATGATTTTCGTAATACAAAGCCAACAGATCCTTCCCTCCTTTATAGTGGCAATTTTCCAGGGATTCTTTTGTTACCGGAATCAATTTGCTTCGGGAACCCGTTGTACCGGAAGATTTTGCAAACCATTTGGTCTCTCCCGGCCAAAGTACACTCTGTTTTCCTTCAATTGCCTTTTCGATCCATTCCGTCAGATCTTCATAGTGATGGAGAGGCACACTTGAAGCGAAAGATGCATAATCCTTTATGGTATTAAAACCGTAATGCTGTCCGAATTCCGTTTCCCTGCCATGTTCAATGAGGTCAAAAAACAATTCTTCCTGCACTTCGCCGGGGTACTTTCGAAACAGATCGATCTGATGGATCCGTTTCTTCATCATCCATGCAAATATCGAATTGAAAGGCATTGTGAAAACCTATTAAACAAAAAAATCCCATTTACCGTAGCAAACAGGATAAGCTTCTTGACAAATTAAGACCGATTAGCCCCAGATCAAAATTGTAGTAAGGATCCCAAGAAGAACAATTGTAATGATTGTTCCTACTGCAGCTGTCGATTCTTCAAAAAAATTATCCGGCATGACAAAGTGTTTTTTTTTCAAATATATAAAATTCTGATGTTGATTGAAGATAATTTCAGGATTGTTTGAATTATTAATACTCTGAAAACAAGGTTAAGAGGCTTCATCCCTTTGCTTAACCAAAAGATAACAATTCATTTCAATTCAGTAACCTTTTTCTAACCAGTCAATTAAGACCCGGATTTAATTTTGCTAATTGAATCGAATACTTATGTTACTCGTAGGAAAGCTTTTAAAAGAAACGATCAAGCAAGGTCAGTTAAGAAGACGAAATCTCTCTGTCAGACACCATTTGAAAGTGAAAGAACAGCAGGATGTTTTATTGGAATTGCTTCGCGATGCAAAAGGCACTGCCTTCTCAAAACGATATAATCTTGTATCAACCAAGGTAACGGGAGATCAATGTGAAGATCAACTAAGAAACAATGTTCCTTTGTTCAAGTACGAATCATTTTATAACGAATGGCTTCATCGCACAATAGACGGAGAACCGAATATTATCAGCGCGGGGAAAACACAGCATTTTGCATTGTCATCCGGAACGACCAATGACAGTAGTAAACGCATTCCTGTATCCGATAAAATGGTTCGCCATTTTCAGAAAGTGACTTTGAAGCAAATTCTTGATCTGGGTGCCTTGAATTTACCTGATGCTTTTTACAACAGTAAAGTATTAACGGTGGGAGGTTCTACTAAACTGAAGAAAGTAAATGAACATTTTGAAGGAGATCTTTCCGGAATACTGGCTAAGAACAAATCGTTTGCTCTGACTCCTTTTGCCCGCCCAAAAAAGAGAATTTCAAACTTGTCGGACTGGAACCAAAAACTCGAAGCAATGGTAGAAAATGCCCCTAAATGGAATATCGGGGTTATCGCCGGAGTGCCCAGTTGGGTTTGTTTATTGATGGAAACCATCGTAAAGCATTATGAACTCAATAACATCCACGAAATGTGGCCCAACCTGAGTCTTTATCTTCACGGCGGGATTTTTCTTGAGCCTTATGAAGAGCGATTAAATAAATGCCTCGGGAAAAACATCCTTTACCAAAACACGTACCTGGCAAGTGAAGGGTACATTGCCTATCAGCGCGACATCTCAACAGAGGGAATGGAACTGTTGACTTCAAGTGGAATCTATTACGAGTTTATTGAGGAGCAATATTTCGAATCCATAAAAAACAACGAACTCGATCACATTCCGACTTTAAAATTGTCACAGGTAGAGAACGACAAGGCCTATGCCATCGTGATGACCACCTGCTCCGGGTTATGGAGATACATACTTGGAGACGTAATTACATTCACTGATATTAATACTTGTAAAATGAAAATACTTGGTCGCATCTCGTCATCACTGAATTTACTTGGTGAACATTTGTCGGAGGGAAACATGCTGGCTGCAATTCAGGACACTGCCCGTCAGCTCCAGATCAACGTAGAAGAATTTTGTGTTTATCCTGCACCTACAAAAGACAGACACAACTGGTATATCGGATCTAACCAACGCATTGACACAAATAAATTCAGCGTGCTGCTTAACGAGCGTCTCGTGCAACTAAATGATGATTACGCCACGGTTCGCAAGCATTTATTGAAGGCTCCGAAGATCAAGACATTACCTGTTCAGAAATTTTACGAGTACCTGGAGTTTAAAAAGAAACTGGGGGGGCAACACAAGTTCCCACGCGTAATGAATACCCTTCAGGCAAAAGAATGGGAACGTTTTCTTACGAGTACGGATTATCTGTTCGATGATCAATCTTCGCTTGCTCCGGCAAATGAAAGTATAAAGTAAATTAAGGTTACCAAAGCTCCTAAAGCTGCAACAACATAAGTCATTGCGGCCCATTTCAAAGCATCTTTGGATTGCTCATACTCTTCGTTTGTAGCTATCCCGCTAGTTTGAATCCATTGTAACGCGCGTCTGGAAGCATCAAACTCAACCGGAAGTGTTACCAAACTGAATAAAGTCATAACACCATAAGCACTGATGATTACAGATGCGACGATTGTCGTTGGAAAAGTTGCAAATAAAACACTACCTCCAATGAACGATACCATCATGATCATATTAATGATGGTTCCGCTTATGTTCTGAAGCGGGACAAGTTTCGATCTGAAGTTCAATGGCGCATAAGCCGTAGCATGTTGAACCGCATGACCACACTCGTGCGATGAAACCGCCGCTGCAGCTGCGTTAGCACCATGATAAACGGCTTCCGATAAATTCACCGTTTTATCCATTGGATTATAATGATCCGTTAACTGTCCAGGGACACAAGTAACCCGAACATCATAAATCCCGTTATCGCTCAGCATTTTTTCTGCGATTTCTCTACCCGTCATTCCACGTTGAGAAGGCAGTTCACTGTACCTCGCGAACTTTGATTTCAAAACATAGCTCACCAACATCCCTATTCCCATAAACAGGAACCCAATAATCATAACCGGACCAAATCCAAAAGCCATAATTTCAATTTTTTATTAATGTAATCTTGCCTGAACCAGATTAATAAACTCTTTTCTCGTAGAATCATTCTTAAGGAATAACCCCGTGAATGCACTTGAAGTTGTTACAGAATTTTGCTTTTGAACTCCACGCATCTGCATGCACATGTGAGAAGCTTCAATCACTACAGCAACACCTTGCGGATTTAATGTGCGCTGGATACAATCTCTTATTTCTATCGTTAAACGCTCCTGTACCTGTAATCTTCTTGCATAAGCATCTACGACACGAGGTATTTTGCTTAACCCGACAATCTTCCCATTCGGAATGTAGGCAACGTGTGCTTTTCCGAAAAACGGCAACATGTGATGTTCACACAATGAATACACTTCGATGTCTTTTACGATCACCATTTCACTGTATTCTTCATGAAAGATGGCCTGTTTAACGATATCATCCGGATTTTCATCGTAGCCTTTCGTCAAAAATTGCATTGCCTCCGCTACGCGCTCCGGAGTTTTAAGCAGACCCTCCCGTGTCGGATCTTCACCCAAATCACGTATGATCGCCTCATATTTGTTGCTCAATCCTTTCGTACGCTCCGTATTTTTAAAATCTGTCATGCTCTAATTTGTCGGAATAATTTGAAATTCTTACACCGCAATTTCTTAAAAAATATTAATACGGCTCTTTTCCTCCGTAATACTCTACAAAATTATTTTCCGTCTCCACCAGTTTGATCTTTACCAACTCTCCACCTGCAACACGAATCGGCTCCTCAATCAACTTCCAGATTTCAATCACCAAATTCTCTGTGGAGGCCAATATTCCCTTCATGAAAGGCACATCCAGATTCAGGTTCATGTGATCCAGGGGATCAACAACCAATTGTTTGATTATCTTACTCAGATCTTTCAAATTGATCACAAAACCGGTGTCCTCAGATGGTTTGCCTTTAACCGTGACAAACACTTCGAAATTGTGTCCGTGCCAATGCTTATTACTGCATCGACCAAAAACCTCCCAGTTCTTCTCCTCCGACCAATCATCGCGGTATAACTTATGCGCTGCATTGAAAGTTTCTCTTCTTGTAATGTATACAGTCTCCACCTTATTAAATTTTGAGCTACAAATATACAGTTGATCTGAAAAGTAATAGCAACAAAGTTTACATAAGACTATCTTTGCGGATATGGAAGAAAGGCTGGATAAATTACTTATACAACGCGGACTGGCATCAACACGTGTCAGAGCTGAACGTATGATCCGGGAAACAGGCGTGCTTGTCAACGGTAAATTAATTAACAAAACAGGGAAGCGCTTTCCTGTTGATTCAGTTATCGAAGTACTTGAAGAAGAAGTCCCCTGGGTATCCAGAGGTGCCCTGAAACTGATTGCCGCAATTGAAAAATGGCAACCTGTACTTCAGGATAAAACAATGATCGATCTCGGTGCTTCGACAGGCGGATTCACTGAAGTTTTGCTCAGCCACAATGTTGCAAAAGTCTACTGCGTTGATGTAGGTAAGGATCAGCTGCACCCTAGAATTAAAGAAAATGCTAACGTGATTAACCTGGAAAGAACTCATGTCCGGGAATTAACCACAAATCTCATTCAGGATGCAGTTGACGGAGTTGTTATTGATGTTTCGTTTATCTCCCTTACGAAAGTCCTTCCTTTTCTTCATCCCCTTGTAAAACCGGAAGGCTTTGTCATTGCTCTTGTAAAACCGCAATTTGAAGTGGGAAAGGAAAATGTAGGTAAAGGCGGAATAGTTAAGGATAAAAGCTTATATCCTAAAGTAATCCAGTCCATCAAGGAAAATGCAATGATTAACAACTTTCAGTACAAAGATCACATTGAATCACCAATACTCGGCGGAGATGGGAATATGGAGTTCCTTATGTTGTTGAAACGTGTAACTCCGGTTACTTAAATACTTTAGTTTAGAATAGTTCCAAATAAAGGATATTCGTACCTTTGCAGTATGCTTACAGAAAGAGTAACGCGTGTTTTTGATGTGGATTCCGTTCGTCAGGACTTCCCTACACTTCACCAGGAAGTATACGGGAAACCATTGATCTATTTTGATAATGGAGCCACTTCTCAAAAGCCACAAACCGTTATCGATACCATCAACAGATATTACACGAGTGAGAATGCGAACATTCATCGCGGTGTCCATTATTTAAGTCAAAAAGCTACTGATGCCTACGAAGAAGCTCGTCGCGTAATCCGGGATTTCATTAATGCTCCGGAAGAAGAAACGGTAATCTTCACAAAGGGGACAACGGACAGCATTAATCTATTGGCGTTCAGTATTGGTGAAACACTTCAAAAAGGTGATGAAATCATTATCAGCGAAATGGAGCACCATTCCAATATTGTTCCCTGGCAGATGATGTGCGAACGCAAAGGCTGCATCCTCAAAGTCATTCCGATCAATGATCGCGGGGAATTAGAAATGGATGCCTTCCGATCCTTGCTGTCAGACAGAACAAGACTCGTTGGGATTACACACATATCGAACACATTGGGAACAATTAATCCCATCGAAACCATCATTTCAGAAGCACACAAAAAAGGCGCCTGGGTGATGATCGATGGAGCACAGTCTATTCAGCATCTGAAAATAGATGTTCAGCAACTGGATTGTGATTTCTATGTTTTTTCCGGACACAAGGTTTTTGGTCCTACCGGCGTTGGAATCATGTATGGCAAAAAAGAGATTCTGGATCAACTTCCTCCCTATCAAGGTGGAGGTGATATGATCGATAAAGTATCCTTTGAGAAGACAACCTATAATGTTCTTCCTTTTAAATTTGAAGCCGGAACACCACATATTTCAGGTGGAATTGCTCTTGCAGAGGCCTTTCGTTACCTGGATCAATTTGATCATGAAGCGCTCATGGCCCACGAGAACGAATTAATTACTTATGCAGAAGAGCAATTACTAATGATCGATGGACTGAGGATAATCGGTACAGCGAAACATAAAACGAGTGTTGCTTCTTTTGTTGTTGATGGCATGCATCCGTTTGATATCGGAACGTTGTTGGATAAACAGGGAATAGCCGTACGAACCGGACACCATTGCACTCAACCATTAATGGATCGTTTTAACATCCCGGGAACAGTGCGCGCTTCGTTTGCCTTCTACAACACCAGGGAAGAAATTGATAATTTCATTACTGCATTGAAACGCAGTGTAAATATGTTGCGATGAGCTTAGAGTCAAAACAACAGGAAATAATAGACGAATTTGCTATCTACGATGATTGGATAAGAGAAAGTATAACTTTCGAAGACTGAGAATAGCCAAAGGTTGTTTGGCGTAATTCGAAGGATATTTGGCCATCAAAAAAAAGTAAAATGACACTCGAACAGAAACAGCAGGAAATAATAGATGAATTTGCTATCTACGATGATTGGATGGACAAATACGAGTATATCATCGAACTTGGCAAAGAACTACCTTTGATCAGCGATGATCTGAAAACATCTGATCGTCTGATTGACGGATGCCAGTCAAAAGTCTGGTTAAATGCCGAACTTAAAGATGGAAAAATGGCTTTTTCAGCGGATTCAGATGCCATAATTGCCAGAGGAATCATCGGATTACTTATCCGGGTATTAAATAATGAAGCTCCAGAAGACGTTGCAAAATGCGACCTCCATTTTATTCGTGAGATCGGACTTCAGGAACATTTGTCTCCTACGCGTGCGAATGGATTGGCGAGCATGGTGAAACGTATGAAGATGAGTGCATTGGAGGCTATTTCTACTAAATAATTCGAACCTATGGAACTAGAAAATAAGATCATTGAAGTATTAAAGACGATCTATGACCCGGAGATTCCGGTCGACATCTTTGAATTGGGACTGATTTACGAAGTCAAGATCGATAAGGAAAACAATGTGGTGATCGACATGACATTGACATCTCCGAATTGTCCGGTAGCAGAGTCCTTACCGAAGGAAGTGGAAGATAAAGTAGCTTCGATTCCGGACGTAAAAACAGCTAAAGTGGAAATCGTATTCGATCCACCATGGGATAAAGACATGATGAGTGAAGAAGCTCAACTGGAACTCGGATTTCTCTGATTAAAAAAGATTTTATGAAACGTGTTGTTGTAACCGGATTAGGTGCACTTACTCCGATAGGAAACGATGTAGCCACATTTTGGAATAGCCTTGTAGAAGGTAAAAGCGGTGCTGCCAGAATCACAAAATTCGATCCTGAAAAATTCAAAGCACAGTTTGCCTGCGAATTAAAGGACTTCGATGTAAAAGACCACTTCCACGTGAAAGAAGTGAGACAGTATGATGCTTTTTCATTGTATGCGCTGTACGCGGTTGACGAAGCTTTGCGCAACGGAAACATAGATCTGGATTCCTTAAATAAAAACCGAATCGGTGTGATCTGGGGATCCGGAAACGGAGGCATTCAGACATTCCAGAATCAGATGGAGGAGTATTTTGAAGGTGACGGTACACCACGTTTTACACCGTTCTTCATCCCAAGGATTCTTGTTGATATTGCGGCTGGAATCATTTCCATCAAATATGGTTTACGTGGTGTAAACTTCTGCCCGGTTTCTGCCTGTGCGACATCAAACACAGCATTGATCGAAGCCTTTAATTACATCCGCTGGGGCAAAGCCGATATGATCATAAGTGGTGGCTCGGAAGCTGCAATCAACGAAGCTGCAATGGGTGGATTTTCCGCTGCAAAAGCATTGTCCACTAAAAATGATGCCCCTGAAACAGCTTCACGTCCGTTTGATACGGAACGAGATGGTTTTGTCATGGGTGAAGGTGCCGGAGCAATTATTCTCGAAGAATATGAACACGCGAAAAGGCGCGGCGCAACCATTTACGGAGAGATCGTTGGCGGAGGAATGGCTGCAGATGCTTATCACTTAACTGGAACACATCCCGAAGGGGAAGGTGCTGTTCTTGGAATGCAGGAAGCATTGAACGAGGCAGGTATTACACCGGATCAGGTGGATTATATCAATATGCATGCAACATCCACTCCACTGGGAGATAAATCGGAATTAATTGCAGTTGAGCGTCTTTTCGGAACACGTCACGACCTAGCACTTTCCGGAACAAAATCCATGACCGGCCACTTATTAGGAGCAGCAGGGGCAATCGAAGGAATCGCCACGATATTGGCACTTCAGCATCAGATTGTACCTCCAACAATTAATACACAAACGATTGAACCGGAGTTTGCAGATAAGTACAATTTCCCGCTGCATAAAGGCGCAAGCAAAGAAATGACTTATGCGATGAGCAATACGTTTGGTTTTGGCGGACACATCGCGTCTGTGCTGTTCAAACGATTCGAAGAATAATTATTTCAATTCTTCTTTGAGGTAACGTGCCGTATGTGATTCTTTCGCGTACTTTTTCGTTATTGATTCGGGGGTTCCTTCACATACGATCATTCCACCACCTTTTCCTCCCTCGGGACCGATATCTATCACATAATCTGCCGTTTTGATGATGTCCAGATTGTGTTCGATTACCAGTACCGTATTGCCTTCATTCACGAGACGCTGCAGTACTTCCAGCAGCATTCGGATATCCTCGAAGTGCAATCCGGTAGAAGGCTCATCCATAATGTACAGCGTTTTTCCAGTACTTCGCTTTGACAATTCGCTGGACAGTTTGATGCGTTGCGCTTCTCCTCCGCTTAAAGTGGTTGATGGCTGTCCCAATTTTACATACCCCAGACCGACACTTTCCAATGTTTTGAGAATGCGGTACATTTTGGGATGTGATTCGAAGAACGTCACTCCTTCTTCGATGGTCATTTCCAATACGTCTCCAATCGACTTCCCTTTATAACGCACCTCCAATGTTTCCCGGTTATAACGCTTTCCATTACATGTTTCACACTCAACATATACATCCGGCAGAAAATTCATTTCTACCAGTTTCATTCCTCCCCCTTTGCATGTTTCGCATCTTCCGCCTACAACATTGAATGAAAATCTTCCGGGTTTGTACCCTCGGATCTGTGCTTCGGGAAGTGTTGCATACAGTGTGCGAATCTCATCGAACAACTTCGTATAAGTAGCAGGGTTTGATCGTGGTGTTCTACCAATAGGACTCTGATCTATTTCAATTACTTTATCTATGTGTTCAATTCCTTTCAGGGTTTTGTATGGAAGCGGATTCTTTACGCCATTGTACAATTCGCGTAATAGTATCGGATACAAGGTTTGATTGATCAAAGATGATTTACCGGACCCGGAAACTCCTGTGACGCATGTAAACGTCCCCAAAGGAATCTTCAGATCAACCTGATGCAAATTTCTTCCGCTTGCGCCGATCAGCTCCAGTTTCTTACCATTTCCTTTTCTTCGCTCCTTAGGAACTTCTATTTCCTTCTCGCCAAACAAATATTGAGTGGTGAGTGATCTTGTCTGATTAAGTTCACTGTACGGTGCGGCATTAACGATTTCTCCTCCGTGTACTCCTGCTCCCGGACCTATGTCAACGATGAAGTCAGCTGCTTCAATCATCTCTTTATCGTGCTCTACAACAACAACCGTATTTCCGGTATCCCTTAAACGTTGCAAAGAATTGATCAATCGGGTATTATCTCGCTGATGCAGCCCAATGGACGGTTCATCCAGTACATAAAGTACATTCATGAGTTCGCTCCCGATCTGTGTAGCCAGACGAATACGTTGTGCTTCTCCTCCCGAAAGTGTTTTTGCAGATCGATTCAAAGTCAGGTATGTCAACCCGACTTCAACAATGAATCCTAATCTGGCTTTGATCTCCTTCAGAATTTCCGTACCGATTAGTTTCTGTTCATCTGACAAATGATCTTCCAGAGCAAGGAACCACTTGTGCAGTTCCTCAATATCCATCTGCCCCAGCTCTCCGATATGTTTGTCCGAGACTCTGAAATTCAACGCTTCCTTTTTAACACGTGTACCATTGCACTCCGGACAAGTAGTCTGGTTCATGAAACTTTGTGCCCAACGTGTAATGCTTGCCGTTCCTTCATCTGCATGTCGTGTGAGGAAGCTTACCAATCCCTCAAATATGACTGATTTGTCTTTTTGGGAACGCACCATCCCTTCATTTCCCTGCAAAATTAACTGTAGGGTATCTTCATCAATATCACCCAATGGGGTATTCAATGTATATCCTTCTTCCCGTAAAATTTGATCCAGTTTATCGAAAATCCAGGTTCGCTTATACTCTCCGATCGGTGCCAGTCCCCCTTTCTTTATGGAGAGTTTGGGATCGGGAATGATCTTATCCCGGTCTACCTCCGAAACTTCGCCTAATCCGTTACAGGTTCTGCATGCTCCGTAGGGTGAATTGAATGAGAAAAAGCTTGGTTCCGGTTCAGGGTAACTGATCCCTGTGGTCGGACACATCAAAAGTCTGCTGTAATGACGCACTTCTTCCGTATCATGGTCCATTACCATCATTGCTTTTGAACCATGCTTCATTGCCGTAACTACGCTATCATAAATTCGCTTCCTATCATCTGTCTTAATCAACAAGCGATCAATTACAACATCAATATCATGAATTTTGTAGCGATCAAGCTTCATTCCTTTCGTGATCTCTTTCAATTCCCCATCAACACGAACTCTTGTAAACCCCTGACGTTGGATTTGTTCGAACAATTCCCGATAGTGACCTTTCCGACCCTTGATCTTTGGCGCCAGAAAAACAACCTTCTTTCCCTCATGTTTTTCAATAATCAAATCCACGATCTGTTCATCGGAGTATTTAACCATTTGCTCACCGGTAACATAGGAATAGGCAACACCAATCCGGGCATACAAAAGCCGGATAAAATCATAAATCTCCGTTATGGTTCCAACTGTGGAACGTGGCGAACGCGAAACGGTTTTTTGTTCGATTGCAATTACCGGACTCAAACCATCAATTTTATCCACATCCGGACGTTCCAGACCACCCAAAAACTGACGAGCATAGGCGGAAAAAGTCTCTATATAGCGACGTTGTCCTTCAGCATAAATCGTATCAAATGCCAATGACGATTTTCCCGAACCACTAAGTCCGGTAAATACGATCAGTTTGTTTCGGGGAATAACCAGATCAACATTTTTCAGATTATGTTCTCTTGCTCCCAGTACGGATATCACGCCTTCTTCCTTCATCAATCCGGCAATTTTATTTGGTACACATTATTTTTCACGGTCAGGCTTTTTCCTACCAGCCACGGATTCAGGGTCTTCAACATTTTATAATTGGTTCCGTTCTGCTTTGCCCATTGCATAAGATCGGCTACATCATTACTCACATTGACGTATTTTGTTTTAACCGGCGTATAATAATCTGAGTCAGATAATTCAAACCCATATTTTTCAGGAGATTCTATAATGTATTTCAACGCAACGATACGCATCACATACCTGCTCGTTTCCGTATTCAGATACAAATCCGAATAGCTGGAAACTTCCTGTTCATCCATAGCGTTTGAAACACCTCCCATCCCCATGTTATAGGATGCAGCTGCCAAACTCCAATCTCCAAAATTACGGTGGGCTTGTTTTAAATATTCACAAGCGGCTTTGGTACTTTTCTCAATATCATAACGCTCATCCACTTCCTTATCTATACGCAAACCGAATTCCTCTCCCGTTGTAGGCATGAATTGCCAAAAACCTTTCGCTCCGGCAGGACTGACAGCATTACTTAATGCACTTTCCGCCACGCACAAGTACTTCATATCATCCGGCACATTATTTTCTTTTAAAATTCGCTCAATGATAGGGAAGTACCTTTTTGTTTTGAGTAAAACCTGAAGTGTGGAACTATGATAATAGGTGTTAATGATAAACTCTCTGTGTAAACGCTCTACGGATTCAAAGTCATTTAACTCCAGTTTTTCTCCACAAAAAACTACAGACTCCGGAATCTCAGGAATGCTTTTTTCTTCGACCTGAACAGCAGGGATTTTTACCGCTTTTTCTGACTTCCCGGACTCAGAATTACAGGAAGAAAAAACAGATAAAACAAAAATTATCAGACTCAATCGGCGCATGAAACAAAAATACGCTTATTTCTTTG
>QKAV01000220.1 GCA_003247185.1 Crocinitomicaceae bacterium | reverse complement strand
CCTGACGCACTCACACTTGGTAAAGCATTGGGCGGCGGGATGTCAATCGGAGCTTTGGTTTCTTCTCAGAAATTACTGAACGAATTCACGCATGATCCGATTCTTGGGCATATCACCACCTTCGGAGGGCATCCTGTAAATTGCGCTGCCGCTGCTGCTTTTTTGGACGTAATGGAAACCGAAATCGATTTTAACGAAGTAGAACGCCTGGGGAAATTACTGGAAGATCTGATAGCATCCGATCCGGAGATCATTGAAAGTCGTCGTATAGGAATGATGTTCGCCTTTGATATGGAATCTTTTGAACGGGTTGAACGGGTTGTTAAGCGTTCACTGGAAAAAGGGGTATTAAGTTTCTGGTTCCTGAGTCATCCGTATAGTTTCAGATTATCTCCGCCTCTCAATATTACCGAGGAAGAAACCCGAATGGCTGCACGACTTATTTTAGAAGCGATTGAAGAAACGCGCTGATCACTTTGATCACATGATCGTATTCTTCTTTTGTAATGCAATACGGTGGATTTATAAAGATGGTGTTCCCCAATGGCCTTAGCAGCACCCCATTTTTCAATGCAAACCGGTAGGCTTCATTTCGTATTCCGGAAAAATAACCGACACGGTCAGACGTATTAACTTCAAAAGCTAAAATGGTACCGCAAACGCGTAAGTTCACCACATTTGGGATTTTTTCCAGTTGTTCCGATGCTTCGGTATTCCAATGTTTCAATTGCTTAATCCTATCC
Source organism: Crocinitomicaceae bacterium (assembly GCA_003247185.1). Classification (GTDB taxonomy): domain Bacteria; phylum Bacteroidota; class Bacteroidia; order Flavobacteriales_D; family Crocinitomicaceae; genus UBA4466. The sequence continues at coordinate 3,525 of QKAV01000220.1, read as the reverse complement.
CAGGTTATCTGATCCTCAAAAAGATCCAGACTTGCATTCGCTACAGCACAAGCCAATGGATTTCCGGTATATGAGTGTCCGTGTAAGAATCCCCGTTCCGTCTTTTCCGAAAGAAAGGTATTGAAAATAGCATTCGTAGTAATGGTCAATCCCATGGGTAACACACCTGCTGTTAGCCCTTTGGACAATAATATAAGATCTGGTTTTTCCGCGCATTGATCCATGGCAAACAAAGTACCTGTCCTTCCAAATCCGGTCATTACCTCATCAAAAATAACCAGCACATCATATTTTCGTGCAATTTTCACCAGTGCATCCAGAAAAGATACAGAGTAGATCCGCATACCTGACGCTCCCTGAATAATCGGTTCTACAATCAATGCTGCAAATTGTCCGGATGCAAATCGTTCTTCAGCCTTCGTCAGCAGTGCTTTTTCCTTTTCAATGGTCGGGAATTCGAGATATTCCGCTTCGAAAAAGTACGGTTCAAAGGGTTTGTTAAACCGATCCCGCTCACCAACTGACATTGCACCGAAAGTATCACCGTGATAAGCTCCTTCAAGCGTCATCACTAACGGGCGTTCCTCATCCTTGTTATACCAGTATTGAAAACACATCTTAAGTGCCACTTCCGCAGCAGTGGAACCATTGTCAGAGAAGAAAACTTTTGTGAGGTGTTCGGGTAATTTTGCCGTCAATCGCTCTGCAAGTTCAATCGCCTGGGGATGCGTTACGTTTGCAAAAATGACGTGATCAAGTTGATCAAACTGTTTCCGGATTGCCTTTCCGATTGCAGGATGGCCATGCCCATGAACATTCACCCACCAGCTCGAATTGGCATCAATATAGGATTTTCCCTGGTCGTCGTAAAGCAAAGTTCCTTCAGCGCGCACAACGGGCAAGGGATCTCCTGCGGTTGCATGCTGTGAAAAAGGATGCCATACATTTATTCTATCCCTTTCGACCCACTCACTCATAATGATTCCCGAATTAACAACGCCTGTTCGGCAATAAAAGCTTCATCTACACTTTCAACCTCCGGAACTCTTCCTAAAACCGGAACATTTGTCCGCTTTACAATGATCGACTCTGATGCCCTGTTTTCTGTTCCCACAAAAACAAGCCCTTTAATCTCTATATTCTTAGATCGAAGCATTTCGATGGTCAATAAAGTATGGTTGATACTCCCCAGATAGTGTCTTGAAACGACCACAACCGGCAAATTCCAGAATTCAGCGAGTTCCAGATATGTTGTTCCTTCCTGATCAAATGGTACCATTAACCCCCCGGCTCCTTCCACGATCAAATGTCCAAAAACTTCCGGCAACTTCAGTTCATTCAATTCCACTTGAACACCATCAATTTCCGCCGCAGCGTGAGGAGACATGGGTTCCTTCAGGCGATAGCGTTCAGGAATAATATTCGCATCCGGTACAAGACTGCGTATTGTATCCGAGTCTGAACCTTCAATTATTCCAGATTGAACAGGCTTCCAATAACCCGCATTAAGAGCTTTTGTGAGAATTGCAGATACGACTGTTTTTCCGACATCCGTTCCGATACCGGTAACAAAAAACTGTTTGTATTCCGAATTATCTAAGTTGGACATCCAGTTTCGATTCCAATTCCGTACGTATTCGATTCATAATGGCATCGATCTGCTCGTCTTTCAACGTTTTCTCGGCATCCTGGAATGTAAAGGAAACGGCATAACTTTTCTTGCCTGCCTCAATCTTATCCCCTTCATACACATCGAATAAACCAACGTGCTGAAGCAGTTTTTTATCCACGTTATTTGCTATTTCTGCAATTTCTGAGAAGGTCGTTTTCTTATCGATCAACAAGGAGAAGTCTCTTCTAACAGCAAATGTTTTAGGCAGCTCCGTGTACTTCACATTGGTTAGTTTGAGAGCATCCAGAATTGCATCCCAATCCAGATCAGCACAAAAAACAGCACTTTTGATCCCGAATTGTTTCAATCCTTTTTTACTCATCCATCCCATTTCTCCCACCTTTGTCTTGAGCACGTATAATTGTACACCATCTTCGAACAATGAATTCTTCAAGGGTTTTTCCTGAATGAATCCATTTAATCCCAGTCGTTCAAATAAACGCGAAGTATAAGCCTTCAAATGATAATAACTGCACTGATCATTATGACCGGTCCAATTCTCCACACCTGTTTTTCCTGAAATAGCCAGAATCATTCTGCGGTTTTCATTGTAACCACTCTCAAATTTTCTGTAAATCTTACCAAATTCAAAGATTTTCAGATCCGGGTTCTGACGATTTTGGTTGTAGGCTACCACCTCCAGTGCTCCAAAAACCAGTGATTGGCGCATAACTGCCAAATCCTGACTCAACGGATTCAATATCGTCACATTATGTTCACTCTTTAGTGCTTCTCCACCCAAACCTTCCACGTAGGATGGTTTCGTGAGCGAATTGTTCATCATTTCCATAAATCCCATTCCGGCCAGCATGTCAGATACAACTTGCTGTACTTTTTCCGGATCAGGTTTCGGGAATTGATTGATCGAACTATTTAATTTTTCAGGTAAAGGAACGTTGTTGTATCCGTAAATACGCAACACTTCTTCGATTACATCCGCTTCTCTCGTTACATCAACACGGTATGCCGGAACATCCAATAAGATTGTTTCGCCATTTTTTTGCGCAATGCGAATTCCTAACATTTCAAGGATCAACATGATCTTATCATCCGGGATATTCTCACCGATCAACTTTCTGCAACGATCAAAATTGAACTGTACTTTCTTCTCAACTTTAAAATCAGGATTCGTATCGGCAATCTCCATCGCTATCTCTCCTCCGGCAACTTCCTGGATCAAAACAGCAGCTCTTTTAAGTGCAAAAAGCGTTCTGTCCGGGTCTACACCGCGCTCGAAGCGGAATGAAGAATCGGTGCTGATTCCATGCAATTTTGCTGTAGTTCTGACCACCACCGGATCAAAATAAGCCGATTCCAGAAACACATTAGTTGTGCTGTCCGAAATTCCGGAATCCTGTCCACCAAAAACACCTGCGATACAGAGGTCTTCCGTACCATTTGTGATCATCAGTTCTGTCCCGGACATCTCATGCTCAACTCCGTCCAGAGTGATAAATTTATTTTGCTTTGTTGCTCTTTTCACAACAATTTTACCTCCTAACTTATCCGCATCAAATGCATGCAAAGGGTTACCTAATTCATGCATCACAAAATTGGTTACGTCTACCACGTTGTTAATCGGCGTCAATCCGATTGTGCGTAATCTTTTTTGCAACCATTCCGGAGAACTTTTGATGGTCACACCTTTGATGCTAACTCCCGTATATCGTGGACAAGCTTCGGTATCCTCCACCTCCACTTTTACAGGAAGATCGTAACGCTCTTCTTTAAACAGATCAGTTGAAGGCCAGATCAAAGTCAATTTGGCATTTTCGTGTACGTTTAAATAGGCGATCAAATCACGTGCTACTCCAATATGTCCCATTGCGTCTGCACGGTTCGGAGTCAATCCG
>QKAV01000098.1 GCA_003247185.1 Crocinitomicaceae bacterium | reverse complement strand
GTCGATTATGGTTTATCGGACGCAAGCAGATGGAAAACATCTGCATATCCTTATAAATCGACAGTTAACAGGTTATGAGTGCGACAAAATTTTACTCAGTAGATCCTCCTTCCGCGTCCGGCATTTTTCAACTTCCGCCCGCAAATAATGAAGCTGTGGATTCGGTCGCAGATAGTATTAAACAATTTGGCTTTCAGGTGCCGATTATTCTTGATAAGGACGGCGTGATTGTTGCCGGGCATACCCGACTGAAGGCAGCAAAGAAACTCGGACTGTCCGAAGTGCCGGTACATATCGCCAGTGACCTGTCCCCGGAAGCGGCAAAGGCTCTGCGCCTTGCTGATAATAAACTGGGAGAACTTGCTGAATGGGATTATGAACTGCTTCCGATCGAACTCAAAGAATTGCAGTCCATAGAATGGGACATCAATTCACTCGGATTTTCTGATGATGAATTGTCGGAACTGTTGGCATTTGATGAAAGTGAAACCGGTAATGCTGATGTAAACGATGTGCCGGAGGTCGATGAAGATGCGCCGCCGCTCAGCAAGCCAGGTGAAATCTATTCTATGGGCAGACATCGATTGTTGTGTGGTGATTCCACAGATTCTGAAAATGTTAAACGTCTGCTTGAGGACAAGACTATTGACCTGATGTTTACAGATGTGCCTTATGGGGTCAGCTACGCTGATAAAAACAAATTCCTTAACGCTTCCGATAAGGGTAACCGTATTCAGGATGAAATTGAAAACGATCATCTCTCGCAAAAGGAGCTGGCTGAATTATGGTTGGCTGCATTTAAAACATGGGCACCATACTTTGCTGACCATTCGTCGTATTATGTTTGTACCGCTTCATCAAACGGATTGCTGTCGCTGATGCTGGATACGATGGAAAAGGCTGGTATGCCGTATCGTCATCAGCTGATCTGGGTAAAGAATAACCATGTACTTGGGCGTTGTGATTACAACTATAAACATGAGCCGATTCTGTACGGCTGGTCTGACAGGCATCATTTCTACGGCAACGGCGAACAGAAATTTTCCGTGTGGGAATATCCCAAACCAACCTCCAGCAAACTGCACCCTACCATGAAACCAGTACCGCTTATTGAAAACGCCATCCTGAATTCCACGGATAAGGGTATGCTGGTTGTCGACCCGTTTCTCGGATCAGGCAGTACTCTGATTGCAGCCGAACGCACAGGACGTACCTGTTATGGCGTAGAGCTTGAACCAAAGTACTGCGATGTAATCAGGAAAAGATGGTCATGCTTTACTTGCGGCACTGAAGATAGATGGGATGTACGAACGCCTAAGTATAATAAATAGTTCGCATACAGTATTTAATTACTTTTTTATTAATAATCCAGAGTCCTTCAAAAATAACGATGGATTGCGAAAACGATTTATATCAAATGTTTTTTGACCTTTCATTCCACTAATAATTTTGAAAATAAAACGCTGAAGGCCAACTTGATGTTTACCAATTGCAATATTTGAATTCATGCTGACAAAATATGATGTCATTTTATTTGAGATATCTACAATAGTAGATATCTTTGAGAAAAAAGATGACTTGGATTCAGCCCAGAATTCGCCATCTGATGAACATAAGGCCAAATATGGCCATGGTAGTTCTATAACTCCGGTTTCATTCGATTGCGCATTATCAAAAACATCTTTAAACCAGCGTGTTGTCGCTGATTTAGAAAGCTTACATTCAGGAGTGCCTCGTACAACAATCTTTCCTTTAATATTCATTTCATCAACAAATTTACTTGCATCTTTGCATGATAGTGCTATAGCTCCTGCAAAAGTTTTCCCCTCTATTTGATAAGCATTTACAATTGCTGAGCCAGCAAGAAATTGATCTGGATTTATTCCTTCTGAAACAGAAGATATATTTTTTTGATTTACCTGTAGCACGTCCCCAAGTGCAATTGTAATTCTTGGGATAATAAGATGCTGAAATAATGCATGTTTTTTTGATTCTAAAATAATTGCATTATATGCTAAAGAGTAATTCGATACTTGTAAGGCGAATTGAAAGACATCAGAAATATTTGATCCAATACAGAACGCTGCATCTGTAAATTGAAATAGCTGACAATTAGGTGTTTGTTTATAAGCTTCATTAATAATTCGATGGAAACGAACTATTACGTTTGCCGTAGTCTCTTTTGAGCGTAAACATATTTCTTTAAATCCAATCAAATCACAATAAGCAACCCATTTCTTATCCCAATGTGACTGGTATTCACGGGCATCAACATAATGCGATTTTGATTTGAAAATATCGGCCTTAATTGATTCAAAATTTATTGTCGCCATTAGTTCCCCAGTTTTCTGTGACTAATACTAATTCAGTAGACCACGCACATGTGTATATAGAGTACAAAATTCCTGTGGTTTTTACAATGAAATATTAACTCACATTTACGTTTTAAATCCCCATTTTTACGTTAATTACGTTTTGTTTGATAATATAAACGGAGGACTTATGTTATTGACAGTTATTGAGGTCCCAATTAATAAAATCATACCCTATGAAAACAACCCACGTATTAATGATGAAGCAGTGGATGTTGTTGCTGATTCCATTAACGAATTTGGTTTCAGACAGCCCATTGTTGTTGATAAAAAGAATGTTGTAATATGCGGACATACCAGATTGAAGGCTGCTAAAAAACTCGGATTGCAAACCGTGCCGGTGCATGTTGCGGATCTGCCGGAAGAGAAGGTGAAAGCACTGCGTATTGCGGATAACCAGTCCGCAAGCCTCGCTGAATGGGATAGCATGCTTTTGCCACTTGAAATATCCGAGTTGCAGAATATGGATTATGACCTATCCCATCTTGGCTTTAATGAAGATGAACTTGCGGAACTGCTTGCTTCTGTTAACACAGATGATGAAACAGATACTAACGTAGAACCGACTGAACTGGAATCGGTTAAACCTGAAGCGTTGCAGATCATTCAGGACAGTGACCGGGTAGTACTCCAGTTTTCCGGTGGTAAGGATTCTACAGTTGTTCTCAACTGGGCACGTGGAGTGTGTGCTGAATACAATAAACCACTCACAGCGTTATTCGTGGAAACCGGTGCAGAGTTTCCGGATCTTACCAGCCATATCATGCGGGTATGCGAAAAGCTTGAGGTTGAGCTAACCTTACTTCGCCCAAAGCAGAATATTCTGGAATACTATTTTCAAAAGAAAATGTGGCCGGATTCGCTGTATCGGGATTGCTTGCATAAGTTTATCAACGATCCAGTCAATCACTACATCCGTCAGTTTGAAAATGAAAATGTGATCTGTGTGCGAGGCGGACGTAGTGACCAGAAAACGTCCCTCAGTAAAAGCAATATCTATCAGGAGGTAAAAGACGGCAACCGCATCGTTAAACTGCTCAATCCATTCTTCGGGGTAGATAAAGCTGAATATGAACAGGCGCTGGACGCAGTCAAACCACTTCTATGGAAAGGCTATGAACTGGGTTTCCTCCGTACTGCGTGTTGGGCGTGTCCTTTTCAGAAAGTGGAGCAGTGGGAAGCGTTAAAACGGCATTATCCTTTGTTGTGGGAAGAAATGCGTAAACTCTCTCAACAACTTGAGTACAAGGAATACAAGGGCGACAGTACCCGTAAGCGCTTTATTGAATATTGGCAGCATGCTGCTGCACCCATTACCCGTGATTAAGAGAAAACACACAGCAGATATGCACATCCGCGAGGTCCCCAGATTCAATCTACAGCGTTTTTGCAGTTGAAAAATGGCTCCCGGCATTGTTACATGTAAATTGCGGATCGCCGAACTTTGCCGCAACCGCCAACGTTGTTCTGTTTGTAAGGTGTTTTCTGTTTGCAGAGTAATGGCGGCATCTTTTGGCGATCCGTAATTTGATTTTATGTATGAGGTAATGATTATGAAAAGTAAAACTGAATTTATTCTGGTGTCGGCTTGCCTTATGGGTTCGCCTGTGCGTTGGCATGGCCGTGCTGTTAGGCCATCGTCATTTATCCGGAAGTATCTTGCGGAACATCCGAATGTCAAAGTGATTGAGGTTTGCCCTGAAGTATTAGGCGGATTGCCTGTTCCGCGTCCACCGGTGAAAAGCAGAAAAGGTCACGTATTCCAAACATGTAAAGACAAATCTATGCGTAACGAAGTTACCTGCGATGATGTGACGGCATACTTTGTTGCCGGGGCTGAAAAGACGCTGGCCATAGCCAAGAAGCATAACTGTAAGACAGCAATTTTAATGAAAACTTCACCATCCTGCTCCCGTA
>QKAV01000217.1 GCA_003247185.1 Crocinitomicaceae bacterium | reverse complement strand
TCAAGAACCGTAAATCCTTTCGCTAGAAGCAGGTTATGGAACAGGTATTCATGGTAATAATCACTCCAGAAATTATGTGCGTTTTGAAGGTAGCCGGCTCCATGAACAAAGATCACAGCGCTTCCATTGGAAACTTCCGGTTGGTATTTTCTGGCATATACATGTCTGTCAATTTCATTGGTAAGTGTTATAACTTCAGGGTCAAACCAATTCAAAGTATCAAAATCCTTGGAAGTAGAATGTGTAATTTGCTTCAGTTCAGATTTTGGCTGGTTCGACGAAAGATATAATTCCCAGGGTTTGTTTTTATAAGAATAGCGCAGTGCGATTTGCTTTTCATTCGGAGAAAGCAGGCATTCGTGAGCACCATTTTCATTGTAAATAGAACTGAGTATTCCTTTTGCTATATCATAGACTTCAAAATCACGATTTCCGGGATGTGATCTGTTCGTTGTCAGGTAGAATTTGTTCCCATCTTTGGAAAGCATCACTTTTCGGACTTCCCAATTGCCTTTTGTCAGCTGCTTTTTGGAACGATTGGAGAACTGCATTAAATACAGATGAGAATAGCCACTTTCTTCAGACTGATAGAAGAAGGAATGACCATTCGGTAGCCAGTCCAGTGTTCCTTCAACCATGTTCCAGCTAGAAATCCCCGGCCCGCCAATCCATGCTTCGTCATGTTGCTGTTCAAGACAACTTAGCTTTCCGGTTTGCAGGTCAATACTTGAAATCCAACGGTCTTTGTTATCATAGCTGCGGATGTCGATTACATTTTCATCCGAATTTGGATTGAAATGGAAGGAGTGCGGAATAACCTTTCTGTCCTTTTCATACAAGGATTGATCGTTTAGATAAGCCGGCTTTTTCCGAATATCAGGAAGAGAGGAAAGATCTGCAAAATAAACACTGTCTCTCTGGCTGTCGTATATACCGATACGATGAGTAGGTTCATTTGCACCAACATTCGGACGTGCTTTTACAGATCTGGCCATTCCGTCTGCTGTAATGAACTGCATTACTTCTGTGTACTCGTTGTTCGGATTATTGTCCAATCGAAATGTAAAATACCTGCCGCTTGTAGAAACCTGAATATTTGAAACTCCTGAATTCCCGGTGTAGATCTGTCGTATCGGATTAATTTTCCAGGCGTTTTGCTTATTCCATGCGGATTTTTCGGTTTGTAATCTATTGTATTCAAAGAGACGGTGCTCTTCCTTCATGAACAATGTACTATCGGTTGGAACAGGTTCATCGCCACGTTCAAATGAAAGAACGGTCCTCAGGCTTTTGTCAGATAAACTGTATCGAACGATTTCATCGGCATATATAATATACAGTGCATTTTTTGCAGAGTTGAAAAAAATGGAGGATATGTTCTTTCTCGAACTGAGGATCAAAGTTGATCTTTTTGTCTGGAAGTGATAGGCATAAAGCGATTGGTCAATGGTAAAGAACATAGATTCTTTGCTCTGAACAGTTGAATACTCAGGATCACTAAATAGATAATCCGGTGTTACATGATGGATTTTACCTGTGGAAATTTCATAGGCATAACGTGAGTATCCCGGGTTCATATCCGGATTCCAATCGAAGTAAATTCTATTTCCATTTACACTCCAACCGTGGTTTTCAGGAGAATAACCAATGAAATCTTCTCCTTTCATGAGTACGGACAGATCAGGAAGATCTTGTTGTGCAAAACCAAGGTTACCAAGTAGTAAAATAAAAGTGAACAAGAATTTCATAGCGACAGTTTGTGCACGAAAATATCAAAGAGTAAATGATTTTTGCTTAAAATCGTACTGCAAATGATGAATCATCTGAATTTTAGTTAGTTCGCGCTTGTTCCAACGGATAATTGTACTATCTTTGCGCTCCCGTCTCGTGAAGGCGGATTATTATTAACCGGAGTTTAGTACTCCAATTTATAAACAAAATTATGGCAACTAAAATCAGATTGCAAAGACACGGTAAAAAAGGAAAAGCATTTTACCACGTAGTTATCGCTGACTCTAAAGCTCCACGTGATGGACGTTTCATTGAGAAAGTAGGAGTTTACAACCCGAATACAAACCCTGCAACAATCGAACTTAACTTCGAGCGTGCATTGCATTGGATGCAGGTTGGAGCTCAACCAACTGATACAGCTCGTGCTATTCTTTCTTACAAAGGGGTGCTTTACAAAAATCACTTGGTTAACGGTGTAAGAAAAGGCGCTTTAACTGAAGAGCAGGTAGAAGAGCGTTTCAACAAGTGGGTAGCTGATAAAGAAGGTAAAATCGATTCTAAGAAAGATAGCCTTGTTAAATCTGCAGAAAAAGCTAAAGCTGACAAATTGAAAGCGGAAGCAGAATCAGCAGCAGCTAAAGCAAAAGAGATCGAAGCTAAGAATGCTCCTGAAGAGGAAGTAGTTGAGGCTCCTGAGGCTGAAGTAGCAGCAGAAGAAACAACTGAAGAAGCTCCTGCAGCAGAAGCTGAGGCAACAGAAGAGGCTGCTCCGTCAGAAGAGGAAGAGCCAAAAGCTGAATAATTAAATACCGGAAATGAATAAAGCAGATTGCTTTCATTTAGGATATATTGCGAAACTTCACGGATACAAAGGTGAAGTTTCGCTGTTTTTGGATGTTACCAATCCGGAGGACTATGCTTCTCTGGATGCTTTTTTCATAGATATTAATGACCAATTGACCCCATTCTTCGTTGAGCATTTCAAATTAAAAAACAAAGGATTTGCTGCGGTGAAACTTGAGGGGATCGATTCCGAATCAGATGCGAGAAAGCTGCTTCGTAAAAGTGTTTACCTGCCCGAACAGGTTTTACCGGAACTGGAAGGAACCAATTTTTACGATCACGAAGTAATCGGATTCAAAATTATAGACCTTCGTAAAGGCGAGATCGGTACACTGGCTCAGGTGATCGATTTTAAATCCAATCCGCTTTTACAGATTGATGGGCCAAATAAGGAAGAGATACTGATTCCGCTTCTAAAGGACACGGTTCAGGAAGTAGACCGGGATAACAGAACGATGAAGATTACGTCCCCGGAAGGTCTGATCGAGCTATATTTGGGCTGATGTCCATTTTCAATTTCAAATATTTTCAGGTAAAACAGGCGGACTCCTCCATGAAGGTTGGAACGGATGCTTTGCTATTGGGCAGTCTGGTTGAACTACAGGAAAAGACAAGGAAAGCGTTGGATGTAGGTGCAGGAACCGGTGTGATTTCCCTGATTCTTGCTCAAAGATTTCAATACCTGCAAATAGATGCTGTTGAAATCGACGAACGGAGTGTTGCGGAATGTAAAGAGAATTTCGAACGCTCTGATTGGAGTAAACGCCTGCATGTCCTCCACTCAGATGTGTTGGATTTGAATAGTGACGGGGTATATGATCTGATTGTTTCCAATCCTCCGTATTACGCTACAACGAATATCAATAAAGACGAGCGAAAGGCCAGGGCGCGTCATTTGGAAAGTTTGCCTGTTGAGCTTTTTGCAGGAAAGTGCAAGGAACTGCTTTCTGAAACAGGAGAAGTCTGGCTTGTTTTTCCATTTGATGATCAGGCAAGTTGGAAGAAGTCATTCGGAAACCACGGTTTATATTCATCAAAGGAGATCGCAATCAGAGGGAAAGAAGGAGAAGGATATATTCGTTTGATTACTTGTTTTACTCCAGAAAAATCAAATAATGTGATCAAAAGGGAGTTGACTGTTCGGAATGCCGAAGGGAAATTCAGCAGCCAATATAAATTACTCACTGCTGAATTACACGACCGGGAATTGTCTTAGATATCTTTTAAAAGATCGCTGATTTCTTTTTGGATAAGCTGACCTTTATCCTGATTATACCATTGTTGGAGTTTTTCCTTTTTTTCCTCAGCCGATAATGTACTATCCTCTTTCAGATCGAAGTGGAGCTTTTGTGCAGGAGCAGGTCTTGGTCCCCAATTGAAAAGGTCTTTACCCAATTCATCGCGTACAATCAACTTAGGGATGGATTTACCTCCGTTCGTTAAATAATGGTCAATCTCACTTCCGTTATCCCTGTTTTGAATAACGAGTTCAATGTTTTTGTTTTCACTTGCCATTTTTTGAATAAACGGAACAATCTGTGCCGCATCTCCACACCAGGGTTCAGTGATAATAACCCATTTTTGAGGTTGAGCAATGTTCTTTACTACTTGTACCGTTTCATCATCCAGTTTTCCTGTTTTTTCCCATCTTTTCATTCGTGAAGCATTTAATTTCACGTAGTTCAGGAATGTTGGATTTTCGTATATGGTATCAAAGCTTTTACCTTCCAGTATGTTGT
>QKAV01000059.1 GCA_003247185.1 Crocinitomicaceae bacterium | reverse complement strand
ATTTTGATCAAACGTTGCATCATTTCTTTCTACCGGTTGAGGGAAACGCCCTACCAGGAAGTTGATTCGGTTTTCAGCTACAATGATCTGCTGACGGATGATGTAACGCAAACTTTTTGTGTGCGCAACTTCAGCTTCGAATTTTTGAACTGCCAGTTCTGTTACCCTTGCAGAAGCCTTTTCCATCTTAACGATGTTCAACGCGTTTGTCTGAATCTGAATGTTCTGATCAAGAATTTCCAATTGGCGATCCAATGCCTGTAATTCGAAGTAGGAATTCGCAATCTCTGCAACAATTTGAGTCTGCATGAATTTCCGTCCTTCCACACTTGAAAGATAACGCTGTGCAGCAGCACGTTTGGCATTGTGCAATTTCCCCCAGATATCGATTTCCCATCTGGCATAAGCTCCTAAACTAAAATCAGGTACTACATCAGGAATAGGTCTCCCTGGCTCCATTTCCGTAGTTGCTTCCATTGCTCCGTCAGGTGTATACCGCGCTGTCCGAACGGCGCCGGCACCTGCACCTACATCCAGGAAAGGAAGGTATTCCCCTTTACGCGCCATAATCTCATTATTGCCAATAGTCAATTCCATTAAATTGATATTTAACTCCTGGTTATTAACAAATGCAGAATCAATGAGCTTCGTAAGAGAGCTGTCTTTGAAAAATTCCCGCCAACTAATATCGGCAAGCGTTGTTGTATCGTTATTTCCTCTATAAGTGTCAGGAGTATTCTGATTCACATCGCGCATAAAAACGGGCGACTTACAAGAGGTAACAGCTGTCAGCATCAGGATTGATGCTGACAGAATATATATATTTTTCTTATCCATGGTGTACAATATCTTCGGTTAATGGATTTTCGTCTTCATCTTTAATCAGTTTCTTACCATCTGCCAGTTTACCAAAAATGTAGTAAAGCCCCGGAATAATAATTACTCCGAAAACGGTACCGATTAACATTCCTCCCAGAGCCGATGAACCAATTGTTTTATTGGCAATGGCTCCCGGACCATGTGCAAGTACCAACGGTATCAATCCTGCAATGAAGGCGAAGGAGGTCATCAGAATCGGACGGAAACGCGTTTTAGCTCCTTCCATTGCAGCTTCAAGTACACTTAATCCCTGCTGTCTACGCTGAATCGCAAACTCTACGATCAATACGGCATTTTTACCGAGTAGACCGACCAGCATGACCAGCGATACCTGGGCGTAAATGTCGTTTGCTACTCCCATGATGCTGATAAACAGGAAGGCTCCAAAAATACCTGCTGGAAGTGAGAGTACAACCGCCAGCGGCAGGATGAAGCTTTCATACTGAGCAGCAAGTACAAGGTAAACGAAGATCAATACGATAATGAAGATGTAAACAGCTTCATTTCCACGTCGCGATTCATCTTTTGCCAATCCGGCCCAGTCGATATCGAACCCTTTTGGTAAGGTTTTCTTCGCTACATCCTGTATCGCGGCAATGGCTTCACCGGAACTGTATCCCATAGCCGGCGTAGACTGTACAGTTGCCGTCGTATACATGTTGTAACGGTTGATCTCATAGATCCCCTGCGTTTTCTTAATCTTCATAAAAGAAGAATATGGTACCATTTCACCCTGATCATTCTTTACATACAGTTTAAGAATGTCAATGAAGGGTCCGCTTGTACGAATAGTTTAAAGAATCGTCCGTACTTAATGAAACCTTGCTCATAGGTACTACCGACAAGAATAGACAGATTATCCATGGCTTTGCCAATAGAAACACCTTTTTGCATGGCTAATTGGTTATCGATTTCCAATTCATATTGCGGATAATCTGTTCGATAGAAGGAGAACAAACTTGATAGTTCCGGTCTTTTCTCTAACTCTGCCATGAACTTCTTGGTTACTCGATCCAGACGTTTGTAATCGATCGTGTTGTTTTTGTCCAGTAATTGACAGGTGATACCACCTGCTGCACCATACCCTGGAACTGCCGGAGGACCGAAGAACTCAATTTTCGCACCCGGAATATCCTTGGTTTTTTCTTCCAGTTTTTCTATGATCTCAGGAACTGTAAATTCCCGTTCACTCCATGGTTTTAAGTTAATCAGACAGGTTCCGGAGTTAGATCCTCGTCCCTGTGTTAATACCTCATAACCTGCAAGTGCAGACACAGATTGAACACCGTCGATTTTCTTTGCGACTTCCTGTAACTCGCGGCTCACTGCATAGGTGCGTTCCAAAGTTGATCCGGGAGGTGTCTGAAGGACGGCGTAGATCATACCCTGATCTTCAGAAGGCACAAACCCTGAAGGGAGTTTTCCAGAAATACCAACCGTACCTATTCCGAAAGCGATCAATAGCCCGAAAGTCACAACACGTCGGTTTACAATGCGTTTCAGAATCGACATGTAGCCACGTGTCGTTTTGTCAAATCCCCGATTGAAACTATCGATGAATCGATTGATTATATTTTTCTTACGTGGCTGACCGTGCGTATTTTTCAGAATCATAGCGGATAACACCGGAGTAAGTGTCAATGCGACAATACCGGAGATCACGATTGAAGAAGCCATTGTAATGGAGAACTGGCGGTAGAAAATACCAACCGGCCCGGACATAAAGGCCACCGGGATGAACACAGATACCATGAGGAGTGTGATCGCGATAATCGCTCCACTGATTTCTCCAAGAACTTCTTTTACGGCAAGGAAAGGCGAGAGGTGTTTTTCTTCCATCTTGGCGTGGACGGCTTCCACTACCACGATGGCGTCGTCGACGACAATCCCGATCGCCAGTACCAGTGCGAACAAGGTGATCATGTTGATCGTTAGTCCGAAAGCCTGCATCACGAAGAAGGCTCCAATGAGTGAAACAGGTACCGCAAGCACCGGAATTAATGTGGAACGCCAATCTCCTAGGAATACGAATACTACGATGGATACAAGGATAAAGGCATCGCGAAGTGTAGCGATTACTTCTTCGATAGAAGCGTCCAAGAAATTGGATACGTCATAACTGATCTCATAATCTACACCGGGAGGGAAATCTTTCTTCATTTCCTCCAGTTTTTCCTTCACTCTTTCAATTACTTCCGTTGCATTTGAACCATAACTTTGGTTCAATGTGATGGCAGCAGAAGGGTATTCATCCTTATTGGAATAGATATCGTAGTATTCGCTACCCAGTTCAATAGTAGCTATATCCTTGAGGTGTAACACTTCTCCATCCGGATTTGCCCGAATGATCACATTCTCATATTGCTTTTCTTCATTGTATCGACCGGGATAAGTCAATACGTACTCGATTGACTCAGAGCGTTTACTATCCGCACGTCCCAAACGACCCGGAGAACCAATGATACTTTGTTCGGCGAGTGCATCCATGACTTCCTCGGTAGAGATGTCATAGGCTCGCATTCTATCCGGATTTAACCAAACACGCATAGCATACTGACGACTACCAATGATCTTCGCTAATCCTACCCCGTTGATACGTTGAAGTTCAGGAAGCATATTGATATAGGCATAGTTGAAGATGAACTTCATGTCCGTATTGGCCGTGTCTTTACCGTATAAGTTCACATACATCAACATGTTGGGCATCAAACGTTGCACACGTAGTCCTTCCAATTGTACAATTGGCGGGAGTCGATTCTTCATCTGTTGTACACGGTTGTTAATGTTTACCACAGCCTGATTCGGATCACTACCTTTTTCAAAAACGATCTGAATATTTGCTTCACCTGAACTGGCTGCTGTAGAGAACATATATTTCATCCCTGGTACACCGTTGATGGCTTGCTCGAGCGGAATAAGTACTGAATTAGTCAATACCGTAGAGCTCGCACCCGGATACGAGAGATATACCATAACCATTGGAGGAGCGATATCCGGGAATTGTGATTTCGGAAGGGTTTTAATGGCGAGTGATCCCATGAATATGATCACGAGTGAGATCACTACCGCTAAAACCGGTCTCTTTATAAATCGTTGAAACATTATCTTAAGAATTTAATTGTTAGACCTGATTACTCAGCATATAATTTTAAAGACTTCATAACTTTCTTCGGATCTTCAAAAGTGTATTTGATTTTTTGATTGTCCTCAACCAATCGAAGTCCTTCCAGAAGGATTTTATCATCAACCTTCAAACCTTTGCGTATGACATAAAGATCCGGTAGTTCTTCCGCAACTTCAACTACTCTAGGTCTAACAATATCGTCCTTATCCACTACGTAAACGTATTTCTTGTTCAGGACTTCAAATGTTGCTTTTTGTGGAATGATCAATGCGTCTTCAAGCGTTTTGTCAACAATAATGTTACCGGTTTCACCGTGTCTCAATAATAGATCCGGGTTAGCGAAAGTTGCTCTGAATGCGATATTACCCGTCTGGTTATTGAAATCGGCTTCTATCGTTTCAACAACTCCTGTAAAAGGGTACATTTTCAAGTTGGCCATCTGAAGTTTAACTTTCAACAGGCTGTCCTTGTGTACACTACTTTTATAATCAAGGTATTCGGCTTCCGGTACATTGAAGTATACCCACATTTTACTGTTGTCAGAAAGTGTTGTCAGAAGGTCTCCCTCATCCAGTAAACTTCCTAATCGGACATGGAACTTATCCATGATACCTGTAAACGGAGCTTTTATCTCGGTGAATCCTAAATGAGCCTCAGCTAACTGCAATTGTGCTTTTGCCTTATCGAATTTAGCTTTAGCCATTGCTAATTCATTCTTCGATACGATATTGCTATCAGCCAGTGCTTTGGTGTTTTTGTATTCGATTTCCGCCAGATCAGCCTCAGCTTTTGCTCTGCTAACTTCAGCGTTGTATAAGATAGGCATGATGCGGAACATTAGTTGTCCTTCTTTAACTACTTGTCCTTCATCTACATAAATGTTCTGAAGATATCCCTTCTCCAGAGCGCGAATCTCAATGTGCTGTATGGCATGTATTTGACATACATACTCTTTGGAAATGGTTGTGTCCTGAATAATAGGACTGGTCACGACAAAGTTTACATTTTCTTTTTTTTCGTGTTTTTCAGAGTTACAGCTCGTATGAGTTAACAATACCAATACCCCTGCGAGCGAAAGAATTTTCTTCATAATTCAAAAGTTTCAAAAAAATGGTTGATGATTTTTTGCTTTTCAGCATAAGCGAATAACTTCTAGAGGTTCATTGCGAAGCTAACACTTTTAAACGTCTGGTAAAAACGTTTAAGATCATAATCTAAAGACACTCAGAAGGATATACCTTTTGTCTCCGGATCTGGAATTTAATTGAAGAAAATAATTAGCTGCTTTGCTTTTGCAACTTGATTCGAAATTTTCAGACAGAATGATGTGAAGTGAAGAAGTGGAGAGCTGGGCGTAATGAATAGGTTTAATGGAGATTAGATTTTCATCTTCATCTTCCGTTTCCTCTTCTTCAAAATCGAGATCAACTACTTCACCACTGGCAGTTTGATGTGTATGGATTGTAGATGGTAAAATGGCGATAATCTCATCATTTTCTACCCGGCTGTCATGGATTGAACTGTCAAGATCAGTGCTGATCGCTGTTGAAGTATGTTGAACACTTGCATTAGCAGGCATAAAAACTCCGGCTAATACAAATAGATTCAGGAGTAAATATTGTCTCAACAAATTTTTCATTCAGGTTCGAATTGTACTTCAGTCTACATATTCGGATGTAAACTTCATTATTTTTTCTGAAAGGAGTCGTTAAAATTTAGTTAAAACTTCAAGTTGTTTTTCAGGTTGTGTAGTAAGTGGCTGTAAATAAAATGTTTGTGGAATAATTTAGGTGGTTTTTTCATATTCTTTTTTCCAGCGCTCCAATAATACAGGCAGTTCAACTTCAAGAAACTTGATGAGAGAAACGAGTTTTGCCAGTTTCTCATTTAGCTGAGGAGTGGAGTCAGTGCGTTGTTCCAGTATTTCCGTATATAGCTCACCGATTTTATAAATGC
>QKAV01000076.1 GCA_003247185.1 Crocinitomicaceae bacterium | reverse complement strand
GCAGGTGTGTTACCCATGGGATTGACCATTACTACGAATGCTATTTTCAATACCTTTCTTTCGGAAAAGACGGAACGGGGATTCTTACACGGACATTCATATACCGGAAACCCATTGGCTTGTGCTGTAGCGAATGCAAGTCTGGATCTTTTTGAGGATCAGACAACCTGGGATAGGATTAAGCAATTGAAACAATGGAATACCGAAGCATCGCAACAACTGGAAAAAATCCCAAATGTGTTGAACTTACGCGTTTGCGGTACCATTTTAGCTTTTGAGGTCAATACGTCTGACCGTGTTGGTTATTTTTCGGGAATCCGAAATGAAGCCTACCAATTTGCACTGAAAAATGGCGTGCTGCTAAGACCATTAGGGAACACCATCTTTATAAATCCTCCGTATTGTATTACAAAAGAAGAATATGATCATGTGATCAAAGTAATCAGCGCGTTTCTTCAATCGCTTCTATAATAAGTCGCGCAGCCATTCTAACCTCTTCTTCGGTAATATTGAGAGGGGGAGATAATCGGAAACTATACGGATGACTTAAAAACCAGAAACTTAATACCCCTTTTTCCAGTGAACGCTTAACAACACGTTCAACACGTTCAAAAGATTCCATATCGAAGGCGAACATCATTCCTATCCTACGACTTTCAATGATCTCCGGATCAGATGATATCAGGTCTTCGAGTAATTTTCCCAGGCGTTCTACTTCGTTAAAATCGATTTCGGTTTCCATTACGTCCAAAAAAGCAGCAGCGGCAGCGCAATTTACAGGATGCCCCCCGAAGGTGGTGATATGCCCAAGAATCGGATCATGCGTGAATTCGTTCAGTAATTTCTGAGAAGAAACCAAAGCTCCGATTGACATCCCGCCGCCCAATGCTTTACCAAGTGTGAGTGCGTCAGGTACAACGTTGAAATGTTCAAAAGCAAACAACTTCCCGGCTCTTCCCATACCGCATTGGATTTCATCGAAGATCAACAATGCGCCTACTTCTGTACATTTTTCACGAAGTGCATTCATGAATTCCACCGTAGGCACTCGTACACCGGCATCGCCTTGCACGGTTTCGATAATGACTCCCGCAGTATCTTCATTAATGAGTTCCAGGGATGAAATATCATTGTGGGTCATGAAATAGACGTCCGGAATAAGTGGACGAAATGCTGCCTTTTTGGTTTCATTAGCAGAGATACTCATAGAACCCATCGTACTGCCGTGGTAGGAACCTTTACAGGATACAATTCTGGATCTTCCTGTAACGCGTCGGGCCAATTTTATAGCCGCCTCATTCGCTTCTGTGCCGGAATTTACCGGATAGACTGAATCCAATTGAGCGGGAAGCGCTTTTCTAAGGGCGGTGGACAACGCTAATTGCGCATCCTGAATGAACTCACCATAAACCATGACGTGCAGATGACGATCAACTTGCTCATGTATAGCTTTGATCACCTTCGGGTGATTGTGTCCAATATTGTTAACCGCAACACCGGAGATCATATCCATATAAGCCTTTCCGCTTTTATCGTAGAAATATATCCCGGAAGCCCGGTCAACATCAATTAAATAGGGCCATGGATTTGTCTGTCCCTGATGGTTTAGAAACTCATCTTCTCTTGTCATAAAACTATTTCTGCGGACTTCTCGGTGGTGGCGGAGGTCCCTGTTGGTTCATACGATTCAACAGTTCTCTTTTGAATCGCTGTTCCAAACTTAGCAGTTTTACAGCTTTTTTATACCCAATAATATCTGCGATTTTTTTGTTGTATTCCTTTTTTAACTCCGCTTCTTCGATTTCCTTGTCTAAAACCGCATTGACTTTTGTTTTGATATCATTTTCACTGAGTGTTTCAAAATTGGTTTTCAGGTCCTCATTCAATTGCTTGCGGGCTTTCCGGTTGTCTTTCATCTTAGCGGTCATTTCGTTGTAAACCGGCCAAAATTTTTCTGCTTGATCTGTTGAGAGGTCGAGTTCTTTGGTAATGAATGCAATCTTTAACTGCTCGATTTTTTCTTTTCGGCTGTCCTGTGCAAAGGTCATTGATGCTAAGAGTACGAATACGATTAATAGTTGCTTTTTCATATTATTACGTTTAAATAAAATCAAATTCGTCTGTATCGCCCGGATCTATACCTTGTTCATTGAAATATTCCAGGATCTCTTCTTTGTTAATTTCGTCGATCTGCTTTTCAAAGGAAATATCTTCTGTGTTTTCGGTATTGATTTCAACCTGAGTAGCAGGCATAAGCTCTTCGCTGATCTCCAGATCGATTACAAATTCTCCCAGTAGTTCGACATCAAAATCATCAATATGCTCATCAATGTATGCCAATACCTGATCTTGTTCTACATGTGAAAGTTCATCTGCCAGAACAACATTATCAGTTGGTTTGTCCGAATAGATACTGAAGAACAATACGAGAGAAGCGGCAACGGTCAGACCAATGTAGACCCATTGTTTTTTGTATAACGGAACAACTTTGGTTTTAGATTCCGAGTGATGAATGGATGCTGCCAATTCTTCGAAATAAGTAGTTCCCGGAGATGCGGGCTGCTTATATTTTAGTTTTGATAATATGTCCTGATTCTTATCCATTTCGTTCGTTTTGACATGGGTTAGTCTAAAAGGTTTAATCGCCGTCGAATAAAATCCTCAACTTTTTGTCGTGCAATATGATAACTGGCTTTTAATCCTCCTTCCGAAGTTCCTGTGATCCGCGCTATTTCCGCAAACGGTAATTCATCGAAATAGCGCAAATGAAATACGATTGCCTGTTTTTCGGGAAGTGAACGGATGGCATCGTTTAAGTGCTTTTCGATAACTTCTGCATCCGGAAGTCCTACAGAGGAATCCGTTATCTGGATCATTCCGTTATCAATGGAAGAGGAGGTATGTCGTTTATTCGCCTGAATGTAATTCAATGCTTCATTTGTCGCAATGCGATAAAGCCATGTATAAAGACCGGATTCCTGATTAAATCCATCCAGATTCCTGTATGCTTTTACCAGTACATTTTGAAGGACATCATTCGTGTCCTCGTGGTTTTTGAGGTAGCGATAGATATGAAAATACAAACGTTCACCATACTTCAGTGTAAGTGCGGTGAACGCTTTTTCTTTCAATGAAGCATGCTGAGTAAACCATTCCACTATTTCATGATCCTCAGGATGCGTCATACATCGTTAATTTTTTCGTTGAATTACTTTTTTCGCTGCTTTAACAATGTCAGGAGTATCAATTCCAAACTTCGTTAAAAGCTCTTCCGGTTTACCACTCTCTCCGAATTTATCGTTTACTGCAACATATTCCTGAGGTGCCGGCGTATGTTGGGAAAGAACCTGAGCAATTGAGTCTCCTAATCCTCCGTTGGCCATGTGTTCTTCCGCGGTAACCACACATTTTGTCTTCCCGACAGAATCTAAGACAGCTTTAACGTCCAAAGGTTTAATCGTGTGCATATTTATTACTTCCGCACTGATTCCTTCTTCAGCCAATTGTTGTGCCGCTTCAATGGATTTCCAAACTAAATGTCCGCAAGCGATAATTGTCACATCTGTACCTTCAATCAAAAGATCGGCCTTACCGATTTTAAATTCGGCATCCGGTTTCACAAAGATCGGAACGGATGGACGTCCAAATCGTAAATACACAGGGCCATCGTGTTCTGCAATAGCAATTGTTGCCTGTTTAGTCTGGTTAAAGTCAGCAGGAACGATCACAGTCATGTTAGGTAACATTTTCATCAATCCGATATCTTCCAGAATTTGGTGAGTCGCTCCGTCTTCTCCAAGAGTCAATCCTGCGTGAGAAGCACAGATTTTCACATTCTTTTTGGAGTAAGCAATCGATTGACGTATCTGGTCGTATACACGTCCTGTAGAGAAGTTGGCGAAAGTACCTGTATATGGAATTTTTCCTCCAACAGTCATACCGGCTGCCAATCCCATCATATTGGCTTCTGCGATCCCTACCTGGAAAAACCTTTCCGGAAATTCATCCTCGAAAGCATTCATTTTTAGGGATCCGGTTAAGTCTGCACAAAGTGCAACTACATTTTTGTTCTGCTTGCCGATTTCCAGCAAACCTTCACCGAAACCTGAACGTGTGTCTTTCTTACCTAATACTTCAAATTCGATCGTTTTCATAATAACTGTATGGATGTCGTTTTATTGGAATTTATTCTAAAGTCTTTGATCAATGTATATTCCGAGCGTTTTTGATTTTTATCCCGGTAAACTACCCGGTATTCACCCGGCTGGATTTGATGATAACCAGATCTGGCACCATCTTCCAGATTGAGTACCCATTGCCAGGTACCGTTGTCATTTTTCATGAAAATCTGCCCCGTAACCGGATTCCCCGAGCTGAATTTCAGGAAACCTGGAGCTTTGATATCAATATAGGACGTATTGCTTTGTGTAACATTAACTGTAACATAGATCCGCGGTATTGTCAGGATCTCCACATCGTAGTACCCGCAAATGTATTTGTCTTTTTCCCCTACTTTCTGGGTGTTCAATGTTGTATTCTTACTGCTTTCGGAAATTCGGGTCTCAACCACGTATGGTCTTGTGGCATTGATGTACCTCGTTTCAATATAACCTTGAGGGGCATCTAAAACAATTGTATTGTGCGTGTTTTTAACCAGTGCGATATTCTTCTTTTCTCTTAACGGAATAGTATTGACCACAAGATCATACTTGATACTTGGGTCTAATATCAGGGTATCCGGATTTCCAAATCGATCAATGGTATGCGTAAATGTATATTTCAGGTTGGTTGTACCTGCTTCATACAAAAACATCGTTACATCCGTTTCTGAAGGAGAGCCATATGAATCATTCAGATTGATCTGTACGGTGGTATTCAAAAGTACCTTGGCGAGGATATTATTCAGAACTTTTTCAAAAGACGCCTTTGTTTCCGCATCCGAATAAGCACCAATACATCTGAACTTTTCCAGATAGGAAAGATCCATTCCCAGACCGATTACAAAAGGGGTGACATTAATGTCTTTCTTTTTCAGCTCTGTAGCTACTGCACATGGATCCATCGGACAAGCTTCCAGACCATCTGTAATAAGAATGATAATGTTTTTGGCATTTTTATCCGGGAAGTCTTCGGCAGATGCCTGCAGCGTCATTGCAATCGGTGTTGTTCCTTTTGCTTTGATCGTCCGGATTTTCGTCAGAATCTGATCGTGGTTCGTTGGTCCGAACGGCACTTCTAATTTAGTATCATTACAATCCTGATAAGTTGCCGTAATAGGAGATTGATGTCCATAAACCCGAAGTGCGATTTCCAGGTTTTCTACATTGCGTAACTCCTTTACATTTTTAGACAGAATTTCTTTTGCCGCCTCAAATCTGGTCTGACCATTATCCCAATCTGCATTCATACTGTTGGATGCATCCAGAATAAACAGAATTCGCGTCAACTCATGCTCCTGAGCCATCAGGATCGAGCCTGCAAAAAGGAATACTATGCCTAATAAATGTTTCAATTAATAATCGCCTAACGTTTCTTCTAATTGAGAAAGGGCACTTGCCAGTTGCTCTTCATTCGGTGCAACACCATGCCATTTGTGTGACCCCATCATGTAATCAACTCCTTGTCCCATTTCCGTTTTCATGATGATCACAATGGGCTTGCCTTTTCCTGTCATAACGCGTGCCTTGGCAAAAGTTTCCTTGATTTCAGCAATGTTGTGACCATCCATTTCAAGCACCTCCCATCCAAAAGCTTGCCATTTTGCATTCAGGTTGCCTAAAGAAATTACATCATCAACATCTCCGTCAATTTGTCTGCCGTTATAATCAATCGTAGCGATAATATTGTCTACCTTCTTCGCAGCTGCATACATAGCTGCTTCCCAGATCTGTCCTTCCTGTAATTCACCGTCTCCATGAAGGGAAAAAACCAGGTTCGGATCATTGTTCAGTTTTTTTACCTGCGCAGTACCCAGAGCACAAGACAAACCTTGTCCCAGTGATCCGGAGGCCATGCGTACGCCCGGCAATCCTTTATCTGTTGACGGGTGTCCCTGAAGTCTGGAAGATAATTTTCGGAATGTACCTAATTCGGAAACTGGAAAGTAACCACTTCGTGCAAGAACGCTGTACCAAACGGGTGAAATATGTCCATTGGAAAGATAGAACACATCTTCATCGATACCATCCATTTTGAAGTCAGTTGGATTGTGATTCATTTCGTCAAAGTACAATACGGTCAGAAAATCGGCACACCCTAACGAACCGCCCGGATGACCTGAATTAACACCAGCTACCATTCTTACGATATCTCTTCTGACTTGCGATGCGATCTGTTCAAGCTCTTTTACTTCCATTTTTTGTTTTAGAATTTGTATTAAACCGTTCTTGCAAAACTACGGTTATTTATTAATTTTAACCGAACTTGTTTATTCTTTTTCCCTTCATGCAACCATTCGAAGGAGGAGTAAGTCTTAATACTAAAACACTAAACTATGAAGCTATCTTTGCTTACCTTTTTTGCCGCATTATTATCCTTTGCGTCTTATTCCCAACAATACGATTCCCGTCTTTTAGATGTGTATTCGGAAAGTGAATTGGCAGAAATCTCAAATGAACATCCGGATCGGATAAAGGTGCTTAATTATGCCATCGACCATGCTGTTCAGGTTATGGATCTTCCAAAAGGAAAGGATGCCACTTTTGATGGTAGTCTGAATGCCGATCTTAAGAATCCGAAATGGACCGATTTGAAAATCAAATTGAAGGAGACAAACCAATACTACCGAATCACAGGAACAGACAAGGTAATTATGGTGAAATCATTCTACGTTCTTGGTTTGGAAATGAATTCAGGCAAATAAACTATTATACTAAACTCTCTTATCTTCTACATTATGAGACAAATTCTCTTATTACTTCTATTTTTCTCTGTCGGACTTACCGTAGATGCACAGTCGGTTCTGATGGGTGATCCGGGGTATGATCAAAACAACCCTGCAGACTGTAGCACTTTCGGGGTATCCGGAAATAACTTTTTTGACGATGGTGGTGCATCGAACTATTCTGCGAATTTTAACGATACAACTGTATTTTGTCCGGATCTGAATCAAGGTACTAAAATGACCATGACCTTTGGGATTAATGCCGGTTTTGAGTTCAATGTTGATGGTTCGGATTCTATTTATGTTTTTGACGGGCCAAGCACAAGTTCACCTCTTTTGGGTGTGCACAACTCTGTAACGGATCCAAATGGGTTTGCATATACTGCAAGTTGGAATAACCCGAGTGGTTGTTTAACAGTGGTGTTTGTTTCCGATGGTGCGGTTGAAGGTACAGGTTGGATTGCGAACGTACAATGTGGGAATCAGGCGGAGCCTTTTACGCCACATGTAGAAGCTTATATAAACGGGGTAGGTTCTAATGCATTGAATCCACTGGATACAGGATTCGTGGATGTTTGTTTTGGAGATAGTATATTATTTGTAGCGACTCCGGACTTCCCATATTCTTTGGAATCCACAGGATACGGATATTCTCAAAATGTTAATAATGTTAACTACGCATGGAATATCAGCGGAGGGGGTACTTACCCGAATAATGATTCGATTTGGTTTACTCCTCCGACAAGAAATGGATTCCTTGTTGAATTGAAAATAACAGATATTTTCCCTCAGACAGAGCGATTATTGTGTAAAGTAAGAGTATCTCAGCAACCGATATTTGCGGGTACCGGACCATTGGAAGATACGGTATGTGTCGGAGAGAACACGGTTCTGATCGGAGGTACTACTCAGACGGATACCGTTGGGGTAGATATTCCTCCCGGTACATTTGAAATGGGAGGTGCTTTTGCAGGTTTGACTTACTTGCCGGATGGTTCCGGACAACAGTACCAGGCTCCGATTAATATTTCGGGATTCCCTGCGGGAGCTACGATCTCCAATTCTCAGGATCTGAATCAGGTTTGTATTACAATGGAGCATTCCTATTTGGGTGACCTTGAAATCGCGTTGCAATGTCCAAATGGTACGCAGGTAACATTATTAAATTCTTATAGTCCCGGATTTATACCGGGAGGTACCTCAGGAGGAGGCACCTACCTGGGAGACCCTATCGATGATTCAGGTGGTGGTGGACCGGGAGAAGGTTGGACATACTGCTTTAGTTCGGTATTCAACACATGGGGAGACTACCCGACAGAATTGGCAGCCGGAAATACAATTCCTGCTCCGAACTTTGGAAATAACGGACCATCGATGAACCCTAACGGTGTTTATTTACCTGAAGATGATTTTGTAACCTTTGCCGGTTGTCCGGTGAATGGTCAGTGGACGATTATCGTACAGGATAACCTTACTATTGATGACGGATACATCTTCGAATGGGGATTGTATTTTGATCAGTCACTTTTCCCAGGATTGAATGGTTATCAGAATTATATTACAAATGAGTTCTGGCACAATGATCCTACGATTGTAAGTGGACAGAATGATACATTAATCGTTGTTCAGCCACCTTCACCTGGTACTTATAACTATATCTACGAAGTGACTGATAATTTCGGTTGTACGTATGATACTACGGTAAATTTCGAAGTACTGCCTTTACCAAATGTACAGTCTGATACGATCGGATGTAATTTGGGAGTTCAGTTGCAAGGTACATTCTCTTATAACGGAGGTATGTGGACAGTAGCTGATACAAGCGTTCACTTCCAACCGGATGAGTTTGCGGAAAATCCTTTGGTCTATACAACTGTTCCGGGTACATATACGGTCGTCTACACGGATCAGGCCTGTAATACGTCCGATTCGCTTGAGATATATTTTCCACCTTATGTCTTTGCGTATGCCCCCGATACCGCCTTGTGTGATGGTGTTGTGTATGAACTGACACCAACCGTCGGAGCAACAGTAAATTCGTATGCATGGAACACAGGTTCAACAAGCCCTTCCATCACGATTACTGAAGAAGGAATGTACATTGTAGTGGTGAGTAATGAATGTCACTCGGGTACGGATACCATTTACGTGGACTATAAATTATGTGATATTGTTCCTCCGAATGTGATCTCATTATCTTCAAATTCAGGTAACCAAACCTGGTATGTACAGCAGGAAGGTATTGCTAAATTTAATTGTGTGATCTTGAACCGATGGGGAAATCTGATTTATGAATTTGATGACCCTACAGGATCATGGGATGGAACTTCAAACGGAACGAAAGTTTCCGAAGGAACATATTATTATATCATTACTGCAGTAACAGAAGGCGGTGAAGAGATTAAAAAACATGGTTTCATAGAAGTCATACATTAGAAAATTATTGATTCAATAAGTGAGGCAATCCAATTCGGGTTGCCTCTTTTTTTGTACATTTCATGAAAATAACACGAGAAGATGAAACGCATTGGGGTAAACGGATTTGGTAGAATTGGTCGGTATTTTACAAGAATGGTATTGTTGGATTCGCAGGTAGATGTTGCAGTGGTAAATGATCTTGCTGATATTCAAACTCTTGCTCATTTGTTGAAATATGACAGCGTTCACAGAAGATTACCGGTAGAATTTGAAATTACCGGAAATAAGCTCGTGTTTAGCAACGGGAAGATCATTGAGTTCGTTTCATACCGAAATCCGGCTGAAATTCCCTGGGCTAATTACAATGTAGATATCGTTTTGGAATCAACGGGAATATTCCGTTCGAGGGAGGAGGCTTCGAGACATTTTGTAGGGGGGGCACCAAAAGTTGTCATTTCTGCACCTGCAAAGGACGCTGATATTCCAACTGTTGTCCTGGGAGTGAACGAAGAAGTGATCGGATCGGATGAAAAAATCCTTTCTAATGCTTCCTGTACAACAAATTCAGCGGCACCAATGTTAAAAATCATTCACGATTTGTGTAACATCAGCAGTGCTTTTATTACAACGGTTCACAGTTATACGTCTGATCAAAGATTACACGATGCACCGCACAGTGATTTGAGAAGAGCTCGTGCTGCAGCAGAGAGTATTGTTCCGACTACAACAGGAGCAGCGAAAGCATTGGCGCGTATTTTTCCTGATCTGGAAGGAAAGATCGGAGGTTGTGGTATCCGTGTACCTGTTCCGGATGGGTCGATCACAGACCTTACACTAATCGTAGACAATCCACCAACAGTGGAAGAAATCAATCAGGCAATGAAAGATGCCAGTGAAGGTTCCTTGAAGGGAATCCTGGAGTATACGGAAGATCCGATTGTATCAATAGATATCGTTGGAAATTCTCATAGTTGTGTTTTCGATGCCCAGCTTACGAGTGTGATCGGAAACATGGTGAAAATTATGGGATGGTACGACAACGAAGCGGGTTATTCCAACCGACTTTTAGATTTGGTCAAAAAGCTATAATTATAAATCTCCTGCGAAAATCCATACCTGAGGGGAGACACCTTTCAATTCGGGTAATGCGGCATTTGCTTCTTCTTTAGTTGAAAATTGCTTCATGCTCACCCAATTCATAGCTCCTCTTTGGGCCACAAAAGCGGGATATCCCTGCTCTTTCAATTTGGCAGCTAAGCGGTCTGCATTATCTTTTGATCCGAAGGCTCCGGCTATGACATGAAAATTTCCTGTTGTTCGTACAGGTTCGGGCTTGCTTTGAACGGTTTCTGTTTGCTCAACTTTGTTTTCGACTTCCTGTACTTCCAACTCTTCCTGTTGTTCTTCGGATTGATCTTCCTCTATTTCCTCCTGTACATTTTCCTGTTGTTCCTCTTCTTTATCAATACCGAGGATTTCCTCCATTTTTTCTTTGTGATCAGCAGATTCTTTTGGAGTTTCATTTTTATCTGCAAGGAATGGTATATGCTGTTTCCACTCGTTGTAATTAATGGCGAACATCGTTCCTCCTCCGATAATAACGGCCAGTAGAACAATCAGTATCCAGAAAGCAGGACTCTTTTTCTTTTTTACTTTTTTGTTTTCCTGGATCTTCTTCAGTTTTTCGATTTTTTCCCGACCCTTCTGGATTTCTTCTTTTTCTATAATCGTAAGTTGTTTTTCTTCTTCCTGCTGCGGCTCAGGTCTGGGTATTTCTACTGCAACCGGAGTGATCTTTGGCTCATCCGTCTCTTCCTCATTGTCGAGTAATTCATTGATCGCATCCTGAGCTTCTTCATACGGAACCTCTTCTTCTGCCTCCCTGGATTCTTCCATGGTTTCCAATACAGGTTCTTCTGTTGCTTCTTCTTCCTGTGAAGGAGTTGTATTTATTTCCGGTTCTGCAATAGTTTCGGGTTCCTGGGTAGGGCTTTCTTCAACTGTAGGTTCCGTCTCGGTAACAGGAGGAATGGTTTCAGAAACTTCTTCTTTTTGAACAGGATCATTTTCACTTTCCGCTGTGTACCCCTTGAAAGCTACTTCTCCGTCTTCTTTATAGAAAGAACCAAATTGATACATGGTATATGCTTCACCCTTATCAAGCATAGCCAGAATCTCACGGACATATTTTGCAATCAGATTTTTTGCATCATTGATATCCATACCCTCCTTTTCCGAAATATATTTTGCCAATGCACCATCATCATGTTTCAAATAGGGCATGAACATGTATTCGCCTTTATCTGCGTTTACAAGGGTCAGGGCACCAAGTCCCGGAATGATGATTGTATTGACTTCTTTAAGAATGGAGAGTAGGTATTGATCCATGAGTTGATTCGTTTGGTTCGTCAATTTACAAAAAATCAGAAGAATTCAGAGAAGTTAAAAGTGTCCTTCAATCGTACGCCTTTTTCTGTTTGCTGAACAGTAGCGCATTCATTCACAAAGTCATGTTCAAGGAATAAAATGAAATCTTCATTCGCTGCCTTATCGAGGAAAATGCCTTTTTCTTCTAAAGTGATTAATGGTCTTGTATCATATCCCATCACATACGGAAGGGGAATATGACCTACGCTGGGTAGAAGGTCGGCCATGAAAACCAGGGTTTTACCTTTGTAATGAATATGCGGGATCATCATGCTTTCGGTGTGCCCGTCAACAAAAAGTACATCGAAGTTGTTGAAAATGTTTTTCGTATAATCTCCCTGACGGTCAACAAATTTTAATTGGCCGCTTTCCTGAATCGGAAGTATGTTTTCAGTCAGAAAGGACGCTTTTTCACGTGCATTCGGTTCAGTGGCCCACTTCCAATGTTTTTCTGTACTCCAGTAAGTAGCATTTTCAAAAACAGGTACGAATCCTGTTCGCTCTTTGTTCCATTTGATTGCACCGCCGCAATGATCAAAATGCAGGTGCGTCAGAAACACATCTGTGATATCTGAAAGGCCAAAACCCAGTTTATTGAGATTGGGTTCCAGGCTGTTTTCATCCGACAAATAATAATGTGAAAAGAATTTTTCAGATTGCTTATCGCCGATTCCTGTATCGATGAGAATTAAACGATCGCCATCTTCTATTAACATTGTTCGCATTGACCAATCACACATATTGTTCTCATCAGCGGGGTTGGTTTTTTGCCAAAGCGTTTTTGGAACTACGCCAAACATGGCTCCTCCGTCTAATTTGAAATTTCCTGTATTGAGTGGGTATATTGTCATGATGAGTTAAAATTGTTAATTAGCAAAATATAGTGAAACTATTGCGGATAAGGCCGCAATGAGTCCGATTACTTTTCTTGGTGTGTGCGATTCCTTGAACAACAGAAAGCCAATAAGAGAGGAGGTAAGAACCACACCGACATTTGTTATTGCAAGCACACTGGAATCTTTCAATCCGGTAGTTTTATAGGAGAGTAGAAGCAGGTAGATTGAAAAATAATTCGGGATTCCTAAAATCACTCCCGCCACAATGTTTTTGAGCTTCAGGTTTTCTTCTTTTTTAATCATTCTAACAATTAGAATGATGGCGCCAAAAACTCCGGCGATTCCCAGACCGAATGCAGAGAACAGGGAAGGTGTAAGCGGTCCGAGCATGTTTTTTTGCGTGTAATTCAGGGAAAAATCAAGTGCTCCGCTGCCTAGAAAAAGAACAAGTAACATCCAGCCGGAATTTAAGCCGGCAGAACTTTTCTTTTCCAGAGATACGAGAATGACTCCAACGATTGCGAGTATAATACCGATGATTTTTAAAAGGCTCACATGTTCTCCATAGCCAATAATCATGAGCAATAAAGAGAAGGCCATACTCATCTTTACTGCCACGGAGGTTGATGCCACACCATTTCGTTGTGAACTCAGTCCCATAATGATGAACAGACTGATAAACAGTAGTGATGCGATGAATACGAAATAAACCCAATTTGTCTGATCGAGAGCCTCCGGTTGCCATTCGTGTCCATATAAACCAATTCCGAGAGTGAATGCAGTAAAATAGTTGAATACGATTGCCTGAAATGTATTGACTTTGAAGCGATCAAATAATTTGAAAATCACAAAAATGACCGAAGAGCTGAGAATGGAAAGTACAAGTGCAATCATTTGTTGTAATACCTTTTGATCGTGTCTACTCCAAGTAGTTCGGAGGCTTCAGGCATTTTTTTCAGATCAGGAGCCTGTGTTCCTCCTGACGAAATAATGTCTCCTTCAATGATGATGGCCTCATCCCAGATTCCCGAACTGATGAATGAATGGTGTACCTTATTCCCTCCTTCGACCAGAACAGAAATGATATTTTGAGAAGCTAGTCCTTTCAGAATTTCGGTGATTGTCATATCGCTTATCTGAAGATAGGTGATGTTTCCTTTTGATTCATTTCTGACGGTATTGATTACGATCGTCTGTGCCTCAGAATTGAAAACATGGTAATTGGTGCTCAGTTCAGCATTTGAATCGAGGACGATCCGGATCGGGTTGTTTCCGTGTTCAAGACGACAGGTTAATCTCGGATTATCATTGATTACGGTTTGTTTGCCAACCAATATCGCCTGGTATTCATTTCTCAATTCCTGTACCAGCTGATCAGATTCCGGACCGGAGATACGAATGGGAGAGCCATGGTCGTCTATAAAGCCGTCTTTAGTCCGGGCCCATTTCAAAAGAATATAAGGGCGACCTTTTTCGTGGAAGGAAAGAAACCCCTTGTTCAGATCCCGACAAGCTTGCTCCAAGACGCCTACGGTAGTTTCTATTCCGGCATTATCGATTTTGGCAATCCCTTTTCCTGCTACTTTCAAATGAGGGTCTTTCATACCGACAACCACACGTTTGAATTGTTTTGAACAGATCAAATCAGAACAGGGAGGTGTTTTTCCAAAATGTGAGCACGGTTCCAGGGTAACATAGATGGTGCTTTCAGGTAACAGTGCAGAATCTTTTACAGAGTTGACTGCATTTACTTCAGCATGAGGACCTCCATAAACGGCATGGTATCCTTCTCCGATAATTTTATTGTTGTGAACGATCACTGCTCCGACCAATGGATTTGGAGCAGTCTTTCCTGTTCCAAGCCTGGCGAGCTCAATGGCACGTGCCATGTATCGTTCATCTAAGTTCATGAAGCTAAGATAGCAGTTTGACTTCCAATAGAGATGGATTTCTTTTTCTAAATTAGAGCGAAATTGAATCAAATGAGAATATTCAGAACGATTGAGAAAGTATTGAAAGCGGTATTGCCCAGCCCATTTTCCATTGCGATCCTTTTGACCTTTATCGTTGTTCTGTTTGCCTTGTTTTTTACGGATCAGAAAAATTCACTTTACGATATTGCCTCATACTGGCAAAAGGGCTTGTGGGAGTCGAGTCTGCTCACCTTTGCTGTGCAGATGATGCTAATGTTGGTGTTGGGTCATGTGTTGGCCTTGTCAGCACCTGTTGATCGCGTGATCAGATTGGCGACAAATCAGTGTAATTCCTCAGCATTTTCTGCGTTTTTGGTGACGTTCCTCACGGTTATTGTAGCTCTTTTTAACTGGGGACTGGGACTCATCTTTGGTGCTGTATTTGCGCGGAAAGTAGGAGAGCACGCTCAGCGACAAAACATTCCGCTTAATTACCCGTTGATCGGTGCGGCAGGTTATAGTGGTTTAATGGTCTGGCACGGTGGGATTTCTGGCTCAGCGCCAATAAAAGTGGCAGAGTCAGGGCATTTGCAACAATTGATGTCAGGAGCGCTTAACGAGGATCAACTTGCGCAATTACCAGATGCAATTCCTCTTTCGCAGACAGTATTCGGATCAATGAATCTTGTAACCATGTTATTGCTGTTGTTGATACTGCCATTGTTTATGTATTTTTTAGGAAAGCGATTTCCGGGTGAGGTACCACAATTGAATCATCCGAAGAAGGAAACGCAACCTAACATTAAAATAGAAGGTGCCGAACGTCTGGATCATAATAGGCTTTTCTCAGTGTTTGTAGCGGTGGTCATGCTTATTATTTTATTTGCTACGATTGACTGGAGTAATTGGAAGACATTGGCTTTTATTACTCCGAATTTTATTAATCTGATGCTGTTTGGATTGGCATTGTTGGCACATGGTACGGTAAGCAAGCTTTTGTCTGCTGTAGATCAGGCAATAGGAGGTGCAGCCGGAATCCTGATACAATTCCCCTTGTATTTCGGAATTATGGGGATAATGAATCATTCGGGACTTATTGATACGATGAGTTCGGTATTTACTTCAATAGCCACGCGTTTTGATTTCCCTCTGTTTGCTTTTTCGAGTGCCGGACTGGTTAATTTATTCGTTCCAAGTGGTGGCGGCCAATGGGGAGTTCAGGGCCCCATATTGATTAAATCTGCCTTAGAAATCGGCGTTTCTATTCCCAAGACGGTGATGTCTTTAGCCTATGGGGATCAACTAACTAATATGTTACAGCCTTTTTGGGCTTTGCCTTTATTAGGTATTACGGGGCTTTCGGCCAGGTCGATTCTGCCGTACACCGTTATGCTCATGCTAGTTGGAGTTGTTATTTTCGGAACGGTCTTAATGATTTTCTGATGAAGGAG
>QKAV01000078.1 GCA_003247185.1 Crocinitomicaceae bacterium | reverse complement strand
GATTGCGTAAAACCATACGGATACTTCACTCAAGTAGGACAACCAATTGGAGGAGAACTCACAATTAACAACTTCAATATGATTTTCAACAGAGTAAACTTCAATGGATCACTTATTGGAGGAATCCCAGAAACTCAGGAAGTAGTTGATTATTGTGCAGAAAATAAGATCTATCCGCAAATTCAGATGATCGATCCTGAAATGATTAATGAGACATGGGATAAGGTCGTAAATAAAGAAGCTCGCTATCGATATGTGATTGACATGTCATCCTTAAAATAAGATCTAACCAGGTTCTTACTTTTTTATCATAAAGAGCGAGGACAATTTCAGCGAACAAAAAGAAGGCATGGGATACTAAATGACGAATCTGAACAAAGAGAAATGTCTGGTAGCCTATTTTTCGCGTGCTGGCAATAACTATGTCAGTGGGAAGATTGTGAATCTGACGGTAGGTAACACAAAAGTGGCAGCCGGCATGATCCGGGAAATAAAAGGTGGCGATCTTTTCAGTATTGATACAGTACAGTCCTATCCCAAGGATTATTCTGCAACCGTCAACGTAGCAAAAAAGGAATTGAATGGAAATGCCAGACCTGAACTTTCCAGCCATGTGGAGAACATGGAATCGTATAATGTGATATTTCTGGGTTATCCCAACTGGTTGGGAACGATGCCAATGCCTGTGTTCACGTTCCTAGAAGAATATAACTTTTCCGGAAAGACCATTGTTCCATTCTGCACGCATGAAGGAAGTGGAATGGGTCGCAGTGAGAACGATATTGCAAAACTTTGCCCGGAAGCGACACTTTTGAAGGGACTAGCTATTCAAGGCTCCCGTGTAAGTGATGCGAAAAAGGATGTTGAAAGCTGGTTGGAATTGATCAGCAGGATGTCTTGAACTGTTCGGATCTGCAGGACATTTGTGAAGTATAGAACAAAAGATGACCTGCATTACATGCAAAAATAAGAGTGAAAATGAGGTTAGATTATGAGTATAAGTGAAGCAGCAAACAGGAACCATGAAGAATTATTCCCTGATCACAAATCGACACTTAAAGTAACGGATCCGGAACTTATAGAGGTCTTTGACAATTTTGCTTTCGATGAAGTGATTAGCTATGGAAATTTAGATACAAAGACCAGAATGATGGTAATCCTGAGCTCGCTAATAGCAAGCCAGACCTTAAGCGAATATAAAGTAATGCTTGGTGCTGCACTTAATGTTGGTGTAACTCCCATCGAGGTCAAGGAGATTGTATATCAATCCGTACCATATGTGGGGATGGCGAAAACATTTGACTTTATTCATGCCACCAATGAAATACTGGAAAGCAGGGGAATTGAACTACCACTGGAAGGCCAGTCTACAACTTCACCTGAAACACGATTTGAAAAAGGGCTGGAAGTGCAGAAGGAAATATTTGGTGACATAATCGATAAAATGTACGAGGCTGCACCGGAAAACCAGATCCATATCCAGAAGTATCTGTCTGCAAATTGTTTTGGTGATTACTACACCAGAAAAGGTCTTGATGTAAAAATGAGAGAACTCCTTACATTTTCTATGATCCTGGCCCTGGGCGGATGCGAGCCTCAGTTAAAGGGACATATTATGGGTAATCTGAATGTAGGGAACGATAAAGAAACACTGCTCAGCACAGTTACGCAGCTATTGCCATATATCGGATATCCGAGAACATTGAATGCGATTGCGTGTTTGAATGAAGTGATTCCGGAATAAATTTGATGGTAGATCAGGGAGATAGTTTCAATGAGCGAAAAAGCGTTGCATAAAGATATTTTTGAACGTGATAGGTCTGGAGAACCGGTTTCTATAGATGACCCGGAATATCCGAAATTAAAGGAAGTGATGCTTCGTGCTGCGGAACTAATCACCAGATTGAATACTTCATTTCATGATGGGGATGAAATCAGGAGACTGTTCAGTGAGTTAACAGGTTCTGAGGTGGATGAATCCTCCAGGGTAACTCCTCCATTCTATACAGATTTCGGACGAAATATCAAGCTCGGTAAAAATGTGTTTATCAATCACGCATGCACCTTTATGGATAGAGGAGGCATAACAATCGAGGATGACACCAAGATAGGACCAAAAGTCAATCTTATCACATCCAATCATCCATTGGATCCGGCCCATAGAAAGGAATTAATTTCAACTCCGATATGGATTAAAAGGAATGTATGGATTGGCGCTGCTGCAACTATTTTACCCGGTGTAACTGTCGGAGAGAACTCTGTCGTAGCAGCCGCAGCTGTAGTTACACAAGATGTTCCTCCTAACACAGTCGTAGCTGGCGTACCGGCAAAGGTAATCAGAACATTGTAATCAACTTCTCAATGATGAAAGGGGATTTGATATGGCAACTCGTGAAATTAAAAATGGAACAAAAATCAACATGCATTTTGGCAGCAAGATCATTCCTGGAATACTAAATGATAGTAAACCTGCAAGGGAACTTATTAGCAGACTACCCTATACAGTCCGTGCTAGCAGATATGAGTTTGATGTTTGTGGTGTAATGGATGAACCATTATCATTTAGTGATGAAGACCTGGTTCCAGGCTGGAAAAATGGTGATATTGACTTCACTGTTCAAGGAGATTATTTTACCATTTTGTTTGCTAATGAGGAAAATTGCTATGGTGAATTTGTAAATCTGGGAGTTATTGATTGCGCTCCATCCATGATGGATTCATTACATGGCAGCTTTGATATTTTGATAGAACTGGCCTGATAGGATGAATACTTTTTTAGGCTAGTTATGAGTGATTAGTCAATCATAATGGTTATATACCATTAACGAGATTTACAATTGACTGTTCAGTCAGTCACTACTCATGATGCTTAAAATAATTCTAATGAATGGCAGAAAAAGCAGGTTAAAATATGAGTCAAAAAACTAATGAATTTAAGGACTTGATAATGGATGAAGAGCGCGCCCTGTATGGCATACAGAGCGCAACAATCTCTCACTGTACCTTTGATGGTCCGGCTGACGGAGAATCTGCTTTGAAGGAAAGCGCAGACATATCTGTTTCAGATTGTGACTTCAGGCTTCGTTATCCTTTCTGGCATGTCAGGGACGCTCAAATTGAAAATAGTCGTATGACAGATACATGCCGTGCTGCATTGTGGTATAGCAAACAGGTGACAATAAAAGAAAGTCATATGGAAGGCATTAAAGCTGTACGGGAATGTGAGGATGTCACTATTGAAAACTCTAATATTCGATCATCCGAATTCGGATGGTTATCACAGGGACTGGTGATGAAGAATACAGAGCTTGAGTCTGAATATCCGTTTTTCTACAGCTCAGATATCCTGCTTGATAACTTTGTATTGAATGGTAAATACTCTTTTCAGTATGTGAAAAATGTTGAAATCAGGGATTCCTATCTGGATACAAAGGATGCTTTCTGGCACAGCAAAAATGTCACTGTCTCAGACAGTATCGTAAAAGGCGAATATCTTGGTTGGTACTCTGAAAATCTCAAACTTGTCCGGTGTAAAATAATCGGAACCCAGCCGCTTTGTTATGCAAAAGGTCTGGTCCTGGAAGATTGCGAGATGATCGATTGTGACCTTGCATTTGAATACAGCGATGTCCATGCTAAAATTACAGGTTCGATTACAAGTGTAAAAAATCCGTGCAGCGGACATATCAGTGCGGATTCGATTGGTGAAGTAATATTGGATGAAAATCAACCGGCAGACGTTTCATGTGTGATCGAAGTCCGGGATGAGCTGAATAAAGAAGAAACTCAAAATTCAGATACTTATAATGGAAGCATTTTAAACAATAAGGATGCGCCTGTGCAGGAAAAATCACAAAGTGAGGCTCTATAAATGAAAATTATTCCTGAATATAATGATGGAATAAAAAGGATATTGATTTGTTTAGGAATATTTTTACTGGCAATTTTAGCGATAGGATGTACTGAACAAAATAACATGGATCAAATAACCATTGGCAATCAATCAGGAGATGAACAGGATGAAGCTAGCCAGGAAGAGGAGAAAACAAAAATGAGAATCAGCATTCAGGCAAATGGGAAAACAACGATTTATGAGCTCAATGATGGAAACGCTGCAAAAGAACTCTATGAACAATTACCCTTAACGATCGATGTTGACGATTATAGCAATAATGAAAAGATATTTTACCCGCCCAAAAAACTCGATACAACTAACACACCTATGGCAAATGCAAAGTTTGGAACGCTTGCATATTATGCACCATGGGGAGACGTGGTAATGTTTTATGATAGGTTCGGCTCTGCAGGCGGTTTGTACGAGTTAGGTAATGTCGTATCAGGCGGCGAGCAT
>QKAV01000016.1 GCA_003247185.1 Crocinitomicaceae bacterium | reverse complement strand
ACCAGCGCATCCGTATCGGCTATAACTTCAACCGGAGTTACCGTAAATGGTACCGGCGGAGGGCCAAGCGGATTCTATGTTCAGGTTTGTAGCAATCCCGGAGGCGGATGTCAGACTTACGCAGGAGCTTTACCACACGCATTTACAGGTTTAGCTTGTAATACAGTTTATTACGTCGATGTTTACGCATACAACGGAGCAGGTGCAGGATGTACCAGTGCGAGCCCTATTACACTAACATTTCAAACAACTGCCGGAGCATGTACTGTCCCGGGCAATGATAATTGCACCAATGCGCAACTACTCACTGAAGGAGCCGCTCCCGTTTGTTTTACCACTTCTAATTCAACCATAGATCCTGCCAGCGAAGGAACCTGTCAATCTCTCACAAGTTCCGCCTCCTGTCACTGGGAATCTATATGGTATATATTTCAGGCGTCTAGTTCAAGCTCAACTGTTACTTTAAACACCAGTGCAGCTAGTACCTACCATACCGACCTTGTTGCCTACGGACCTTATTCCTCACAGGCGGCAGCTGCAGCAGACTGCTCCCCATCAGGAAACATTGTAACAAACGGAGGAAATTGCGTCAGCAACTTCGATGATTTATACGATTTAACTTTTAGCAATGCCTTTCCGACAACAGCAGGACAGTTTTATTTGGTTCAAATCCTGAATGAAGATTGTAACGTAGGAACAAAAGATCTTGCTTCGTGCATACAGGTAGACCCCACTCCTTCGAACAACACCCCCACGGCACCTCTCGGAATTGACAACTGCGGTGTAACCTATAACGGAACCAATACACACGGTTATGCTCCAAGTAACGGACTTCCGGGTAATGAAAACCTGGACAATAACGCAGGTACAACTTGTCCGACATGTACATCAGGAGAAGAAGTACCATACGTCGTTAATAATGATTCATGGTTTACTTTCTGCGCCACTAGTCCTGGTACCTGGCAGATCGATTTCGGAGGAATCAGTAACTGCTTAAACGGTGACGGTCTGCAAATGTCCTTGTTCACAGGTACTGCTTCCAATTTAACATGGGTTTGGAATGCCTCTTCACCTTCGGCACCCGGATCGGCCACTCAAACCTCTCCTGTGTTATCTTTGGCAGCTGGTCAATGCGCTTATCTTGTTGTTGACGGATTTGCCGGAGACCAGTGTGATTATCAGTACACGCTGACCAATCTTACAGGGGGATGTAACCTCTTACCTCTTGGATCTGAGCTTACGGAAGCATACATTACAAATATTGATAATGAAAATCAAATTATCTGGAGAACTGCCAGTGAAATAAACACCTCTCATTTCACAATTGAAAAATCGACGGACGGTATTGACTGGGAAGTAATTGGCATGGTATCGGCAGCAGGGCAAAGTGAAAACACATTAACCTACAAATTCTTCGATGACCGATATGTAAAGATGAAGAACTATTACAAAGTGAGTCAATATGATCTGGACGGAACCGCAAGCTGGAGCAGGACATTATCCATTGACAATTCTGTAAACAAAGAAATTGTTGCTATTACCAATTTAATGGGACAAGATGTAGGACCGGATTTCAGAGGAGTTGTTATTTACCATTACTCCGATGGAAGCGCAGTAAAAACTTTTAAAAATTAAGAAAATGAAGTCTGTATTTTTCACAATTGGTTTACTTCTTTCTCCGTGTTTGTTATTTGCTCAACAGAATGAAAGTTCAAATTCCGCTAAATCTGAAAAACGATTTTCAACAGTTATCATAAATTCTGAGGATTTAAAACAACCCACTGATAACACATCAATGGCGGAGATGAATTCGTTTAACGTATTAAATGGTGACGCGTCAAATCTGACTGATCACGATTTACGCGTGATAGAAGCTAACAGACGCACAGAAGTGATTGTCAGAACATTTATAGGGGAATATGCCATTGAAATATATCCTTAATTAGGAAATAACTAAAAGTTAAAAGGGTGGTAATCAGGTTATCACCCTTTTTTAGTTTGTAAGTTCTCAGGCGTTAAATACTCAACAGGATATAGATTCTATTCATTTGTGATATAAGTCACTTATTTAAAGACAATTATAGTTTAACTTTGTTGTAGACTATTGACTTAACACGCCCCCCTTATGAAAAATCTGGTAATTGCTGGTTTTATATTATTGAGCCCAGTCTTTGGAAAATCCCAAACCGATATGAATATGAATGGGAGAACAATGATCCCCCAGGAGATTCCATCAGCGACTGAACGTTACAATATTGACTACTGTTTAAAAGACTATCACTTTGAAGATGGAGACAGCACCATTCTTTACCAATTGGATTTGGTATATCTTGATGGTTTAAGGATGGAGGACAGTAATGTCGAAGCAGTAGACCCCAATACAGGTCTTACGGTAATTCTCTTCAACAGAAAGAAAAATCCTAAAAAAAGTCAAACAATTAACCCAAATCCAGAAGAGTTATGAGAACACTACTACACACATTATTCTTTGGGATTTTAATTTCAGGGAATACTTACGCCCAAACATATACACACCCTACAACAGGTATTAACAGTGAGTACGTCGGAGCTTGTTTAGTAGCTGATTGCGGCCCACTGAACTACTACGATAACGGAGGACCCAGTGGAAATTATTCCAGCAGTATAAATAATATATATCGTGTATTCTGTCCAAGTATCGCAGGAAACTGTATGAAAGTGACCTTTAGCAGTTTTAATACTGAATATAATTATGATTGGTTAAATGTTGGAAATGGCCCTACACAGAACAGCCCTTGGTTCACTTCTGCTCCTACTATTTCCGGAGGATACCTTACAGGAAACCTTGGAACCTCTGTTCCTTTCTCCTTTACATCAACTGATGCCAGCGGTTGTTTAACTTTTCGCTTCCGCTCAGATGGTAGTGTTACCAGAGCCGGTTGGAGTGCAGTATTATCCTGTGTGCCATGTGCAGGAGGTCCGAACGGAACAGACAATAGTGACTGTATTACCAAAACACCCTTATGCGGTACTTATTCTCTTAGCGGGCAATCTTCTGGCCCGGGTATCATAGCTGAAGGATGTACAGGATCTGCTTGTCCGGCCGGTGGTGAAAACCATACAAACTGGTATGTTATTAAAGCTCAGACAAGTGGTACAATCAACCTTACGATTACACCTACTACCTCTACCGATGACTATGACTTTGCCGTGTATGGTCCGAATGTTACCTGTGGAGCGCTTGGCTCACCATTACGCTGCACAGATTCCGGATTAACAGGAACAACAGGTACATCCAGTACTGCCGGAGACAATACCGAAACAGTACTTGGAGATAGTTATGTAAACACGATCAATGCAAATGCAGGAGATGAATTTTATATTGTGGTTGACAAGTGGTCTCCAGCAAGCGGAGCAGGTGGATACACCATGAACTTTAGCGGGACGGCATCTCTGGACTGCTCTGTGTTACCGGTTGAATTATCAGAATTCAATGTTGAATACGCTCCTGAAATGGGAGTAGTTGACCTCATCTGGAAAACAGCAACAGAACATAATAATGACTTTTGGGAAGTAGAACGCTCTACTGATGGCGAAAACTGGGAAGTTATCAATCAGGTTAAAGGTGCCGGAACAACTGAATACGAGACACAGTATTATGCTGTTGATCCAAATCCTTTTGCAGGAGTAAATTATTACCGTGTAACACAATGGGATTTTAATGGAAGCGGAAGAAGCTCGGAAGTAAGAACAGTAAATATTCTTGACGACTTTTATGATATGATCAGCTTATTCCCGAACCCAACAAATGGTAGTACAGAAGTAATCTTCAACTCCTACACGGTTGAACAAGTTATGTTAAATGTTACTGATGCCGAAGGTAAAGTAGTAGTCAACATGCCTATTGATGCTCAAAAAGGCGGCAATCGCTTTGATTTGGATATGAGTGCTCAGCAAAGAGGTTTGTATATTATCACGATTACCACAAGAGATAAGGTATATAAGACAAAACTTCTTAAAGATTAAATAAACATTCAAAAGACAAAAAAGGGAAGAGTAAATCTTCCCTTTTTTTATTCCCATTCGTCTCCAAGTTCTTCGTTGGCCTTTTTCATCAAAGACTGCCAGTCATCCCCTCCTTCTTCCGTATCTTCAATGATTGCCTTGTATTCTCCGATACTCAAATCGTATCTTTCTATTTCTTCTCCAACATACTCTTCTATCGTGTCGAGCAATTCCACTTCCCCGGGACTACAAAAACTCAGGGCCTGTCCTGTAGAACGACCTCTTCCTGTTCTTCCGCAACGGTGCACATAATTTTCAGGGTTTTCGGGAAGATCGTAATTGATTACAAAATCAACCCCCGGAATATCAATTCCTCTACAAGCTACA
>QKAV01000198.1 GCA_003247185.1 Crocinitomicaceae bacterium | reverse complement strand
AGAGGCTCAACTGGCGCCTTTGAGAGAAAAGCTGACCAATCATGTCATGTACAGCCGCTTGAACAGCATTGAGGACGTACAAACATTTATGGAGAAACACGTATATGCTGTGTGGGACTTCATGTCGCTCTTAAAAGCATTGCAACAGCAATTGACTTGTGTTCAGACCCCTTGGCTTCCTGCGGGAAATCCTAAAACGGCGCGTTTTATCAACGAAATAGTACTTGGGGAGGAAAGTGATCTGAATGAAAACGGAGAGCCTGCCAGTCATTTTGAGATGTATCTGAATGCCATGAAGGAAGTTGGAGCGGATACCAATCCTGTTCAGCAATTTATTGCCTCTTTTACTCCTGATCAGCGTGTCAGCATGCAATTGGAGTTCGATACACTGGGCGCAGCTGAAAAGACCTTTATGCAATTTACATTTGCCATTGTGGAAAGCGGAGAAATGCACAAAATAGCTTCCGCCTTTACGTTTGGAAGAGAAGATGTAATTCCGGATATGTTTCTGGAAATCATCAATCAGTCTAATGAAGGGGAACAGGTGAAATATCCGAAGTTGCTCTATTATCTGAAACGCCACATTGAACTGGATGGAGACGAACATGGTCCCTTATCCTTTGAAATGATCTCGGAACTTTGCGGAACAGATGAGAAAAAATGGCGTGAGGTGGAAGAAACGGCCATTGCAGCGCTAAAGGTACGCATTGCCTTATGGGATGCCATCGCTCTGGAGCTTAATACTTCCGTAAGTGCTTAATATCTAGCAAATCATCGTATTTTTGAACGTATAAACACTGTTCAAATGCGACCACTTGTACTCAATACCTTATTGCTTGCGACCTCACTTTTAGGCTATCTGGAATGGGGTAAGGAACAACACTTATTTCTCGCACAAGCGGAATATGAAATTCTGATCAGGCTATTTTCCTCACCGAAGGAAGTACTTCATCCCTTTGTCATTCTTCCGCTGGCAGGGCAACTGTCCCTGATTATAGCCCTATTCGTAAAGAAATGGTATAAGTTCTTCACACGTATGGGGATCATTCTTATTGCCGTTTTACTGTTGTTCATCTTCCTGATCGGTCTGATCGGTTTGAACTGGAAACTACTGCTTTCCACCGTTCCTTTCCTGACACTCTCCGTTTATTCTTTCATCGCGACAAGAAAAAGTCGGTGATTTGTAGTTTTGGCATCACATGCAATTGATATTACTGCATAAGACTATTTCTATCTGACCTGAAACGGATGAAAAACATAAATTGAAAACAAAATTCAACTGTTCTCCTCCGGAAATTGACCCAGAATATGGATATTTACACCGCATGCAGCTTAACGGTGCTTACTTTTGGCCATTAAGTACGAATCCAGAAATAGACTAAATATGACACGCGCAGACATCATTCGCTTACTTATCAAATCGATGGGAATCCTAACATTCATCATGACAATTGTTTTCTTTGTTCCCAACATTCTGTTACTGAGCGTCTACAAGTCAAGATTAGAGGATTACTTACCACTAGCACTTATGCTCATTTTCCTCGGGATAGCGATGCATATTCTAATGCGTAAAACAGATCAGTTGATCCGGTTTTTCAAAATTGACCAGGGTTTCGAATTTGAAAAAGTAGATTCCAGTATAATTGACCCTATTAGTTTACTGAAGGTCTGCCTGATTATGCTTTCCTTCAGTTTGATCCTATACAATATTCCTGAGGTCATCACACAAATTTATTACATCTTTAAAGAGAGTATCCCACAAAACGACCTTGACGGATATGCAAATAACATTCCCTATAGTAATGTCGATTACTATCAACTTATTACTTCAGCTGTGAAAATCGTGATTGGATACCTCTTGTTATCCAATTTAAAACGCGTCGCAAACTGGACAATTAAAAGAACCGATTTCT
The DNA here is from genome assembly GCA_003247185.1 of Crocinitomicaceae bacterium. Classification (GTDB taxonomy): domain Bacteria; phylum Bacteroidota; class Bacteroidia; order Flavobacteriales_D; family Crocinitomicaceae; genus UBA4466. Next base: position 2,508 of record QKAV01000198.1, on the reverse strand, counting down.
AATTCTTTGCTATCCGCTTCATCTCGCCTCCGACACGTACGATGTACACATTGGAAGGCAGTGCGCTCATATCAATGGTAATCTGATCGGATTGAAGTTGTTTGATAACTGTCTCAGCAGCTACATTTCTACCATAGATATCCAACACTTCCACCTCTGAATTTTCGTCCATTTTACCTGAAATCATCAAAACTCCATGAACCGGGTTAGGATAAAACAAGAGTTGAGCTGTATTATTTACTGTTCGCACTTGTGAAAAAACGGTGTTCCCATCCAAGTCTACTTCTTTAAGACGATAGTAACTTACTCCCAACAGTGGCGAACGATCTTGTGTTAGATAATGCTGACTTTCCAATGAGTTACCACTTGCTGCAACCTTACCGATCACTTCCCAGTTGTATCCGTTTACTGATCGTTCAACAAGAAAGTAATCGCTGTTATTTTCCGTCGCTGTTTCCCAGGACAAATCCACAACATCCTGATCCATTGCCGCATCAAATTCAATCAATTCTACCGGTAAAATCACACTGCTGCATGGTGTACCAAATGCATCACCCCATACCAGATACACCAATCCCGGATCATCGATATACGGGTTTCGGTTACCTTGAATAGCATAAACCGCGTTGTTATGATCAATTTCCTTCTGACTTACAGGATCGGCGGCATGCCACTCCAATAAGGTTTGTAAAGCCCAGCCCTGAATACTCGGATAAGTTGTTCCATCCATAAAACATGCTCCTTCACCGTTAATCGTTTGCCAGGCTGCCATATTGTGCTGATAGCGGGTAACGACATAAAAATAGGTACGTGCATAATCTCCTTTGTATTCATCAATCGGTTCAAAGTAGTTTTTCGCACCAGAAGTCGGTGTGCACGGATACGTAGAATTTGTACCCATGGTAAAACCATTGGAGCCCGTTGAAGTGGAAGACAAAACGTTTCCGGGAGGATAATTGCTTTTAATAATGTTCATCTGCCTGTCTGACGGGTAAATGTGGTGCAAATCCGTGTAGATTGTATCTGAAAGCGTTGTACCGCCTCCCCACCATGATTTCGGGAAGGAATGTTCCCTATTGTAGCAGATACCTTCTCCACCCGGACACGACCCTCCGTCTCTGTTGGCACAGTGATCAAATTCAAATTCACCTGTTGTATTTGGCATATCGGTAAACATGTCCCAAACAATTGTTGCTGTGCCCGCATCGTTCAAACGCGTGTCCGTGTGAAGAAAAGCGTCCCAAATATCATATAAAGTAGAAGAGGTATAACGAATTCTATCCGGCTGATTGACAATCAAATCATGCAATTCCTGTTTCAAAGGTGCACAACTGGTCGTTCCTGATAAATTAGCGTAGTAATCCCCCAGAATACGGACATTGTCTATTTGATATTGCTTTGCTAATGCGGATGTTCCTGTGTACTTAAAAGCAAAATATACGGATGTACCTGTTATCCCACTCACATCAATGGCAGGGTGTCGCTGAAACACTCCGGTTGAAACACAGGAAATCGCATTCATATCCAAAATGCGCAAAGGAATCAACGTCCATGTTGCACTTGAAACATCTGCTGCCGTACCTCCGTTGTTGTAGTTTGCGGAATAATAGACTTCGACTAAATTTCCGGCTCCGGTATCATAATAATCGAACATGAAATACTCATTGCCCTGCGCATCCATATTAATGGAAGGAGAAATGAGCCAATCTTCGTCGTTGCTTCCCCCAATACCGTTCATTTGCATGTAACCTGAAGTAGGAGTCCATACATTTCCGGCGTCTGCAACATTGACAGCTGACCAGGTACCGATACCCGAATTAAAATTTTCAAGATGCACCACTACCTGCGCATCAATGTGGTTATTAAAAAACAGAAATAGGACGAAGAAAATCCCGGAGATGATTTTAGCTTGCATGGAGTACTAGTTTTAGTTGTTTTTGGTTGTTTCAATTTTCAAAAAAACAGACTAAAATCCAAGCACAACGCGGTACTTTTCGACGAATAAAAAAAAGGACGGGAATTACTAAAAATCAGCTATAACGTTTAACATCTGGAATCCAACAAAACTAAATCGGATTACCTTTTTGTATTTAAAAAACCGGATCAATCGACGAATTTCTGATATGGTTGATCCGTGGAAGTCGCCAATTAGTCTTTAATGACCATTTTAACTACATTCTGAATTCGAACAAAGTATGTACCTGAAGGTAAATTGTTCAAATCTAATTCCATTTTGTTCATCGAAAGCACATTTACCGAACACTGATCAGATACCACTCGTCCCAATTGATCTGTCAAGTCGGGTAAGTTTTCAATTGCCACTGACGATTCAATTAACAGCAAACCATTTGTTGGATTGGGATACAAATCAAACGACACCTGATCCAACTCATTAACAGCAGCCTGGTCTACCACTAAGAATTGTCCCATCATTCCCATATCTTCATGCGGCAACATGTGACAGTGGTACATATATGGAATGGTTGGATTGGCGTGATCATTGAATTT
>QKAV01000048.1 GCA_003247185.1 Crocinitomicaceae bacterium | reverse complement strand
TTTCCAAAACTCCATTCTCATCGTAAAAATTGAAATAAAGCGAATCTTGTGTCGTTCCTTCTACCCACCAGTAAGTACAACTCTTTTGGTTTTCCAGAGCGTTTCCGTAAGACACATAAAGAGTGCCTCCCGTGTGAGTGGCATTGGGAATCAAGGAGTCGATATGATGAGGAAGAGTAGCCGTAAACATCGGGAACGGATTTCCTCTGAAATTGGTGGCAATAGGCTGTGGATCGATCTGATCAAAAGGAGCATCTGCCAAATTAGAACTACTAACACTTCCTCTAAAGGTTTTAACCAAATATGGAAATGCTTCGGTTCCATGGTAATGAAATGCACCATTAAGTTCGTGACCATGATAGGTTGGATCAAGACTACCCATTGAACTTCCATCGGGTTCCAGCGCTCCGTAAACAGGAAATCCATCCAGCATATAGGCAATAATTGTTGGTACATTCGGATTATCCAGATGTAAAGGCGCTGCATGATAGTGGTAATCATCTGCTGTACCTGAATGTCCTCCGTACGCATCCAGCTCTCCTATTTCTTTTGAAATCAGCTGGGAAGCATTATACGGATTAAAAATGGCGATTCCGTTAGCAGCAACACCAATGGCCTGTCTTTTAAAATGCCCCTCAATGGTGTATCCGGCAGAAGAATAAGTAGGGGTAATTGGAATTTTCCAACTGTTATTCCCTGAGTTTCTCTGGAGTGTCGGAAACTGTGCTATCCACCTGCCATGATATTTGCATCATCTACCTGCCCGTCAGCTGAAACAATAAACCAGGTTCCGTCATTTGAGGTCGATACGTGATTTGAATAGGGTGCAAACGCAGCTGTCATAGCTGAAATGCTATTCGACAAAGGCTGGTCAGAATAATTAAATTGATAGAAACATGATCCATCATCTTTCTTTGACTTTTCATTGTAGTTTTCAGCTAGCGGATCTGTACATCCTTTTCTGTTACATGCGGTGTAAACACCAAGAAAGAATGTTATGCCAATAAAACCTGCTATTCGAGCTATTCTGCGTTTTTTTGCGATCAGTAAGACAACGAAAATTAAAAGAATGATCGATAAAATCGAAATGACCGTATACAATCCCAAAGCGCCTTTGTTTTCAATCCTTTCCTGACTGTTAAGTCTGCTCTTTTCTGTGGCTTGACTTGAGTTTTCTAATGGCAGATTCAACGCTTTTATTGACTTGATTTTCTCCAGTAACAAAGCTTGATCGGATTGAATAAAATCAGTCAGATTAGTTTTAACCAGTTCATGGTTTTCATTCTCAATCACGATAATATCGCCGGAAGAGAAGCTAAAGTGTCCTTTAAAAGTTTGCCCACTTTGAAGAGTCCATGTTTTTAGTAATTGCGGACTATCGGTATCATGTCCGCCCGGATGCCCCCAACTTGTCAGGAACAAGAGGGTAAATACCACTAATAAAATCCTTTTTGTAATCATAATATTTGATTTTAAGCGATGAAAGTAATGGATGCTTTACCCAATACAGTAACTGTTTCAATTGCCGATTTCAATGTTGCCAGATCAACTGCTAACGTGCTTTGAGAGGGCAGGGAAGGAGGCGTTTCTGATAAAGCATAAATTGTAATTACATAAGAATTGGTTCCCGGACCACTTTGTGAACAGGGGGAAGTATAGGAGATGTAATCTCCATCCTTGTTTGATCCCATATAAAATGGACCGTCATCTGCCGCACCATGGGCAATTGATGAAATCGAAGGATCAATATTCCAAAGCAATAAATATCCATTCCCGTTACTTGAGTGTTCCATAATGATGGCCAAAGAACCTGTTCCTTCAGGTATATTATGCCATTCAAGAGGGATAGAAGCTTCAATTCCGTTGACTTTTTCTTCACAACGGTAGTCATCTAACAGTTGCCCTTCAGCGATTGCTTCACTCTCAATGAAGAAGTTGTATTCACAGCTTTTGTCATCTTTTTTGGCTTCTTGCGAGTAATTAGAGGCTGTAGAATCCGTACAACCTTTCTTTTTACATGAACCTGCAGTAACTGCTATTGCGATAAGGATGAAGAGTGAAATGCTTTTCATAGTTCTATTATTGAATGGTTGTTCTTACTAAAACAAGGTTGTCCAGGATCACATTTGTAGACCAAATGAATTGAGCATCATTACTCCCGTCATCGAAGACATCTGTAAAATTGGTATAGGATGGCTTATTGTCAACGCCTATTTCTGCATTGGTATAGGTTGTAGCTGAAGGCCATCCACTATCGTCAAACCCTTCGGCATACCAGTTGGCAGGAATTGCCCAGTGAACAGCATAATAGGACGAACCATCATTTGGAGCAGTGGTAGGACAATTATCAGATAATCTAAGAGATCCTGATTCGGATAAGCATGATAAATCAGCAATTGGAGAAGTGTAATAAGTCTGAGCTTTCCAGCTATTATCCGTCATACCGATTACAGTCCCCGATTGGTTCTTGAACAGTGCTACAAGTCCTCCATCACCAGCGTGGTATAAATTTCCATTTTGATTTTCAGATCCTAAACCCAGGTTCTCTTCCCAATCTATTAAAAGCATTGCCACATCAAACGGAAGATTTACTCTAAACTGAACTATACATCCGTTGAAGTCTGTATAGGGAACAGGATCCTTTCCTACAGGTGTTCCTTTAATGTACATTTCAAAATAATTATCGGCCCAGATATATGCAGTAACCAACTCTCCTCCGGCATCTATTTCAACAATGTCGGCAGGATCCAGAGCTGCCACAGCCGCAGCAGTATTTGCATAATCATGCCCGCTGACATAAATGTTGTGAAGATCACTGGCCCACGGAAAGGAGTTGTTCTGATAATTGTTTTCTGCAGGCACTGTCCATGTATTGCCATCTGATGAATTAATGGTTCCCATTCCTGCTACACGTGTCCCTTGCGGAAACAAATTACTTACCGAAGTAGTCGCCTGTCCCTGGGTTATAGAACCGGTACCGGTATAGGTGCTTTCTGATGCGTAGATACAAGAATTATCATCTTTTTTTGCTTTCTCATCATAATTTGTTGCGGCACTATCGGTACATCCTTTTTTCTTACAGGAAGGTACAATTAGAAGTAGTGTAACTGCGGTAATTGAATAAAGTATCGATTTCATAACTCAAGGGATTGGTGATAGATAATAATAACGCTTTGCAGGAAAAAATATGCAATAGCAGAGGTAAGCAAAAAGTAAGCGTTAAATTTAAGTTTTTGAAATACAGGTGTTTGTATTGCTATATCTGACGCAAGTAAGTTTCGATATTTTCGTCAGAGGTTAATTCCAGCTTTTTCTTCAGGCGGTATTTTGATGTCTTTACGCTGTTTACAGAAGTGTTTAGTTCGTGCGCAATCGATGTATTTGAAAATCCCGCTTTGATCAATCCGCAGTAAACAAGCTCTCCTTTGGTGAGTTTGGGATGCTTTTTTAACAGACGGTTTTGGAACTCATGATTGATTGCTTCTATATTCTTCAACATGGTACTGTTATCCTCTAAATGCAGAATTTTCTTTCGGGAGTCTACAAGAAAACTGAGGAGAATAGCCTCTTTTTCATCAGGATCTTCAATTTTGTTGATTCGTTTTAAAATGTCTTTCAGTTTCTTGATCTGCTCAGAACTTCCCAGTAAATAATTAGACAGAGTTTGAATATCGCTTTCCTTATCTTTAATTGATTCAGCCAGTTTGTCGTTTGCATTAATAGTTTTACCCAACTCCATTTCGAGATTAATTTTCTCCAAACTTCTCTTTTTATAGTTTTTGTAAACTCTGAAAAGAATGAATATTGTCAACGCAAGCGAAAGGGCTACCAGAATCAGGAACAGCGTTTTACTTCTGTTATTTAGTTCTTCTTCTCTCAGCAGTGCTTTACTTTTATCCGATTCCAGTTGTTCGTTTTCCAAACGTAGTTTCTGGTTTTCCAGAATCTGGTCAAAATGCGCATTTCTAGTTATGATAATACTTCGGTTACTGATCAGATTTAAGCTATCCTCGAACTTGTTCAGTCCGATCTCAAACTTTGCCAGAGTTGGCTGATCTCCTTTAAGAATATAATATTTATGAAGATTATTCATGTACCGCCACCAGATTCCAGGTTCTTCTTTTTCGGAAGAAACAATTAAATAGGAATATGCTGAGTCTAAATAATTGCTTACAGGTACAAGCCGATTTTCGAGCAAGTAATATTCTGCCTGAAGCAGATAATAATTAATGTTTCGCCTGTCGTTTTCGTATCTTCCGGGATGCGTTCTTAGTCCTTCGATTGTCTTTTTTGCCCGTACATGATCTCCCTTTTTGACTAAAGCTTCAGCTATGTTCTCTTCTAGCACAAATTTGAAGTGATTGTTAAAGGGGAAATCAGAATAGAGCGCTCTTTCATAATAATGAATGGCATTGTCATAATCTCCCGCCCGGAAGTAGGTCAGTCCCATCTCATTAAAAAGAAAATGATATAATTTTTTCGGATCGATCTGATCTGCTAAGCGAATTCGTCTCTCTAATCCGGCTTTTTCTATGCTAATGGCCTTGTCGTATTCTCCAAGTTTCAAATAGATTTTTCCTACGTCACTATAGATGTGAAAATACTCTCCATGATAGTGCTCATTCTCAATGATTGAGATCAGTTCCAGGCCATATTTTAATGCCTCGTCATAATAACCTAGTTTTGAAAGAAACCTGGTGTAATGGAAATAGAGCACTGCTCTTGCTTCATGGACAGATGAAAGTTCTTCTACATCAGAAAGAGCAGAATTGAAGTAGTCCAGTTGTACGATCAAAGGTTCGCCCTTATTTTCAGAACTATAAACTTCGCTAATCAGCTCTTTGATTAATTCAACATGAGGATCCGTCTTTTGATTTTGAGAGAAAACTACAGGTACGTTATTAAACAGAATAGTCAACAATAACAGTACCTTGGAACAATTCACGCTATTTCTCATCTTTTCTTTTAAAATCACTTAGGATCGCAAACCATAGTGCTTTATCAAAATTAACGTTTATATCTCATGGTTAGTACCTTGTTTAATAGTTCTATAGCAGCTGGTAAATATTGATTTATGATAATAAAAAAAGGACCATCCTAAAAATGGTCCTTTTCAATGAATAGGTCAAACGCTAAATGAAACTGTTATTACCTAAAAAAGTTCCGCCTATTCAATAATTACTCGTTTGGAGAAAACAGACCCTCC